>NZ_JBAURI010000759.1:0-2176 GCF_049581145.1 Bradyrhizobium sp. | reverse complement strand
GCCCGACGCATGGTCGCGAGGCAAGCGGTGCAGCGCACCAGATCGAGGCGCCCGTGCAGGTCGATCACCGCCCTGCTCCCGGCGGCCTGGTGCAGCCGGTCGACGTTCTGGGTGAGCAGCAGCCGGCACCGGCCCTGGGTCTCGAGCCGCGCCAGCGCGTGATGCGCATCGTTGGGCCGCGCCTGCCCGAACCGTCGCCAGCCGATCATGCTGCGCGCCCAGTAGCGCCGGCGCGTGGCCTCGTCGGCCATGAAGGCCTGGAAGCGGACCGGCTGCGTGCGCTTCCAGTTGCCATCGCCGTCGCGGTAATCGGGGATGCCCGAATTCGTGCTGCAGCCGGCGCCGGTCAAGACGAACAGCCGCTGATGGCTTTCGACAAAGGTCTGCAGTGCGGTGTCCATGCGGGACAGCATCTAGTGCGTCCCTGCTCGCGGTGCCAGAGCGATCGATCGTCGGTCCCGGGCGCGTCGTTGGCTTGCGCCACGCGACGTGCGCCGCGCGCGTCATGGTCAAATCCGTGCGCGCGAGCCGCATTTCACATGGGATATTGAGCAACCAAGGATTGCGTGCTAGCAATAGGCCCATTGCCTTGCTCCTGCGCGCGCATTTTTCATCCGATCGCGACGCTGCTCGACGTCGTCACCTTCTACAACAATCGCTTCAATGTCGGGCTCACCGACCAGAACATCGCGGACCTGGTGGCCTTCCTGCGCAGCCCCTGAAAGGCAGCTTCGCCCTTGCTGCATGTCGCGCGAAGCAATCGTCGCGCGCGCCGGTCGCCTGGTCCGGCCGCCCGCGCGGAGCTTCTGCGCGGTGACGAGGTGAAATCGCGGCAAGCAGCGCGCAAGGAACTGAGGGTGGCACGGAGGGTGACATGACGCATCCGGCACGAACGGCGCTGGTCCTCCAGGGTGGCGGCGCGCTTGGCGCTTTCGAGTTCGGAGCCGTGCGGGCGCTCTACGAGAAGAACCTGGCGCCGGATGTGATCGCCGGCGTCTCGATCGGCGCCATTACCGCCGTGCTGTTGGCCCGGCCGGCCGGCGGCAAGCCGCTCGACGCGCTCGCGGCATTCTGGAAGAAAGTGACGGTCCCGGGAGAGCTGTTGCCGCCGCCGCTGCGGCCTTACGCGTCGTTTTGGGGCAACCCGCATTTTTTCACCCCGCGGCTCGATTATCTCAATTGGCTGACCTGGACCTATTTTTATCACACCGAGCCGCTGCGACGCACGCTCGGGGAGCTGGTCGATATCGACAAACTTCAACAGCCCGGCGCCGATCCGCTGCTGCTGGTGAGTGCGACCAATGTCGCGAAAGGCGAAATCGAATATTTCGACAGTCGGCAGGGACTGCAGCTCGACCACATCATGGCCAGCGGCAGCCTGCCCCCGGCGTTCCCGATGACCGTGATCGACCAGCCGCCCCCGATCGGCGAGCAATCCTATTGGGACGGAGGATTGTTCGACAACACGCCGCTCGGCGCGGTGCTCGACCGCCTCGATCCATCGCCGGATGCCGAGCGAACCATCTATGTGGTGAACCTGTTTCCCAACAAGGGGCCGCTTCCCGGCAACATGCCGGGGGTCGCGGAGCGGATGAAGAATCTGCAGTTCGCCAACAAGACCCTGGAGGACATCAAGTTGCTGTGCCGCTTCAACGAGGTCGCCGAACTGATGCAGGCGCTGGACAGCCTCCCCGACGATCACGCCATCAAGCAGCATGCGGCCTACCAGGCCATGAAACGCCGCGGCTATGTTCGTGTCCCGCGCATCGTCGCGATCACGCCTCCAGAACCGTCCGAAGAATTCGCCGATGCCGATTTTTCGCCGGAGGCCTTGGTGAGGCGGGAAAAACAGGGCTACGACCTGGCCCAGAAGGCGCTGGCCGCGGGGCCGCAGGATCCGTGCTCGCTCCTGAACGACGAAGCGGCCCGCGCCGCGATGCACGCCGCACCCACCGCGAATCCGACGTGAGCCGCTGGATATCTCGGGGTGAGAAACCCCTGATCGCCCCGTCCGTCCGAAGGACGCCCGTCAACGCTCTCACGCCGTCCGCGCTCCCGTTGCGGCCGCCGGTTTAAGGCTCGAGTTGCGGAACCTTGGCGCCGCTCGCCGGTTGTCATGGCAGCGGCGGAACCGGGAAACCGGCAGTCGCGTATGAAGCCGCACGGAGTCATGCCC
>NZ_JBAURI010000758.1:0-20583 GCF_049581145.1 Bradyrhizobium sp. | reverse complement strand
GTAGACGCCGGCGACGTCGGAGGGCTGGTAGATGTGGCTGACGCGGCCGTGCAGCACTGTCCTCGAGCCGCCGAACACGAGGCCGTAGTCGAGCCCGCCGGTCGACAGCGGGTAGATCCGACCGTGGAAATTCAGCGTGCCGCTGCCGCCGGAGCCGCCGATGATCCAGCCGGCCTTGTAGATCACCAGCGACACGAAACCCTCATCGGCGGAGGCTGCCGAGGGCAGCGCGGCGCCAGCGAATACGATGAGCGCGAGCAGCACAGCTCGGAGTGCGGATGACATCTTCATGGCTATGGTCTCCCCGGGGATGTTGTCGGCAGGCAGCCCGAACCAGGCCGCGCGCTCTCGAGTGTAGCAAGTAAGGTGCGGATCGGCCAACGGATCGGCGTCAGGCGCGCCGTCGACAGGTCCGCCATATTTGGCGGCGATCACCGGTACAACAGGACCGCAAACGACCGCCCGCTCAACGCAACGACGCCAGCTCGCGCGCGACATTGTCGCGAGCCTGCCGGTCATAGCGAGCGGCAAGGCCGGCATCGGGAAAGATCACCGGGCGGCTTAGGAACTCTCGCAGCACCTTGGCGCGGCCGGCGCGATAGTCGTCATCCGCGACATGAGCGAACTCCCGCCGGATCGCTGCGGCATAGGCGTCGTAGCGCGCGGGCTCCGCGCCGAGCGTGCTGAGATCGATCGATACCAGGATGGCGCCGAGGCGGTCCGAGGGTTCGACCCGATGCGTCTTGGTCAGCCGGATCAGGCGGCCGACCTCCTGGCGCAAATCGGGACGCAGCTTCGCCTCGGCGAGCTCTGCGCTCAGTTCCTCATTGTCCGACCGGGTCGGATCGTAGACCACATCATGCCACCAGATCGCCTCGGTCAGGATCTCGTGCTCGGCCGTCGAGAGATCGCCGACGCCGGCGAGCACAGCGAGACAGTCCTCGATATGGGCAAGGTCATGGTAGTAGCGGCCGGGTGCGGTGTAGGTGGCCATCAATACAGCGCGGGTCATGCGCGCGGGTATACGGCGCGAGCGCGGGAAATGAAAGATGTCCCGCGAGCGCCGCGTGGCCTCGCTGGCGGGACGGTAATCGGATCGCGACGGGTGTCGCCCGAATGCACCACCCGGCGCGCGAATGTGCGCGCGACGATCAACTCCGCGACAGGCGGGCCAGGATCGGCGGCCTTTCGGCTTGAAACCGGCGCGCTTTTGCCGCAGCAATGGCTCGTCCGCGCTAGCGCGCAGGAACCCGCCTCAGCGCGTCTCGCGCCCCGGAGGCCACCCCCGACATTTTCAACAGGAGATCTTCATGCGTCGCGCCACCGCCCTCTTTGCCGCCGCCGGCTTCGCCGTCGCAGCCCTTGCCGTCGCAAGCCCCGCGCAGGCCGGCTACTACCTGATCCGCTGGGACAACACCGGCGTCTGCCAGGTCTGGAGCGAGAATTTCACGATGAAGCCGATGCGCTGGCCGTCGGACTACAAGGTCGTCAGCAAGCCGGTGCCGACCTTCACCGACGCGATGGCCATGAAGGAGACGATGCGGCAGAAGGGCCATTGCAACTGGTAAGCGGCGCGATCATCGGCCCGCAGCCCGGATGGGCGTAGCGATATCCGGGAGACGAAAAAATCAGCTCCCCAGACATGATCACCGGCTGGCTTTGTCGCGCTTGGTGATCATGTGTCCCCACCCCGGCGCAAAATTCGCCGATACCGAAGCAGACCCGAGCCCAATCCCGGATGTCGCTTCGCGCATCCGGGCTACATGATGTATCCTCTGCTAAAACCACAAGCAGAGGAAACTCCCATGGCCCTTCTCGACAATCACATCGCGGTCGTCACCGGCGCGGGCTCCGGCATAGGCCGCGCGATCGCGGCGGGTTATGCGCGCGAGGGCGCGCGCGTCGTGCTGCTCGACATCAACGAGAACGCGGCAGCCGAGGCTGCCAAGGAGATCCGCGAGACCGGCGGCAAGACCGACAGTTTCGCGCTCGACGTCACCCGGCGCGAGGACTGCGTCGCGGTCGCCCAACAGGTCGCCGACAAGGTCGGCCCGGTCTCGATTCTCGTCAACAATGCCGGCATCACCCGCCGCAACGCTTTTGCCGGCGATGCCGACGCGGTCGCGGCAGACTGGCACGACATCATGGCGATCAATCTCAACGGGCCGTTCAACGTGACCCATGCCTTCCTGGAGCCGCTGCGCGCGACCAAAGGGCGCGTGGTCAATATCGGTTCGATCCAGTCCTTCATGCACCTGCGCACGCCGACCTCGCCGGCCTACACCGCCTCCAAGCACGGCGTGCTTGGCCTGACCCGGGCGCTCGCCGCCGAGCTCGGCAGGCACGGCATTCGCGTCAATGCGATCGGCCCCGGCTTCATCGAGACGCCGCTGA
This sequence comes from Bradyrhizobium sp., assembly GCF_049581145.1. GTDB lineage: Bacteria > Pseudomonadota > Alphaproteobacteria > Rhizobiales > Xanthobacteraceae > Bradyrhizobium. The sequence continues at coordinate 18,189 of NZ_JBAURI010000758.1, read as the reverse complement.
ACGCCAAGGTGCGGGCCAGCGATCCGGCGCTGGTGAAGACCTTCATCGACCATACCCCGCTCGGCCGCGCCGGCCAGCCGGACGACATCGTCGGACCTGCGATCTTCCTCGCCTCCGACCTGTCGTCCTACGTGACCGGATCAATCGTGATGGCGGATGGCGGCTACCGCACGGTCTGAGCTGGGCGATTGTTCCGACCGGGCGCGTTTGACACTACCCTCTTGCTTCGCCACGCTGCGCGAAAACGACAAGATGGAAACGCGCCATGTCCAACGCCCCGCAATACGACATCGACGTCGCCGCGTTCTGGGCCGATCCCTACCCTGATCTGGCGCGGATGCGGCGCGAGGCGCCGATCGCCTTCGTGCCGCAGCTCGGCTCGACCGTCTTCACCCGCCGCGACGACATCTTCACCCAGGAAAAACGCATCGACGTGTTCTCGTCCCATCAGCCGAACGGATTGATGAACACGCTGATGGGCCACAACATGATGCGCAAGGACGGCGAGGCGCACATGAACGAACGCGCCGCGATGTTCCCCGCGGTGTCGCCGCGCACGGTGCGCGCGAGCTGGCTGACAAGATTTCAGGCCCATGCCGATCGGATCCTCGAGGAGCTCGCGCCGCGCGGCACGGCCGATCTCGTGAAAGCCTTCGCGCTGCCGCTGTCGGCGGAATGCCTGAAGGACATCACCGGACTCACCAACATGCGCTTTGCGGACATGGACGCGTGGTCGCAGGCGATGATCGACGGTATCGCCAATTACAACGGCAACAAGCAGGTCGAGGCGCGCTGCCATGCCGCGACCGCCGGCATCGATGCCGCGATCGACGACATGATCCCGGTGCTGACGAAGCATCCGGACAGCTCGATCCTCAGCGTGCTGCTCGCGGCCGGACAACCCATCGACAGCGTGCGCGCCAATGTCAAGCTTGCGATTTCCGGCGGCCAGAACGAGCCGCGCGACGCCATCTCGGGCGCGACCTGGGCGCTGCTGACGCATCCCGAGCAGTTGTCGCTGGTACGCGACGGCCGGGCGCAATGGATCGACGCCTTCGAGGAATATGCTCGCTGGATCGCGCCGATCGGGATGTCGCCGCGCCGCGTCGCCAAGCCCTGGAGCTACGGCGGCGTCGATTTCGAGCCAGAGGACCGCGGGTTCTTCATGTTCGGCTCGGCCAATCGCGACGAAGCCTGCTTTGCCGAGCCGGACCGCTTCGACATCACGCGCGATACCGGCAAGAGCATCGCCTTCGGTGCCGGCCCGCATTATTGCGCCGGCGCCTTTGCCTCGCGCGCGATGGTCGCCGACGTGGCGCTGCCAAGCCTGTTCGCGCGGCTGCAGGGGCTGCGGCTCGACCGCGCGGAGCCGGTCCGGATCGGCGGCTGGGCGTTTCGCGGGCTGCTCACTCTCAAGGTCGCATGGGATGGGAGTTAAAGGATGGGAGTCAGAGCGCACCGCCACGCAGCCGGCGGCGCGCCCATGCGCCAAGTATCACGGCGAGCGCGATGATGGCGACCCATGCCGCGGTCAACTCGATCGCGCGCAGCAGGAAGGCGGTCAGCACCGCCCATGACGCCTGCGCCTCCTCGGAATAACCGATCGGAACGACGTCGGGAACCAGCAGCTGCGCGGCGCCGACGCTGACCACGAAGCTCAAGGCCGCAAACCAGAAGATCGTCCAACCCGCCTTCATCGATCGCATCATCCGGGCTTACCATCGCGAGCCGACATTCCGTGGCACGAACGGCTGCCATGACGATTGATGTTGATCAACCCCGCGGATCGCTTGCAGTGCCAGCCAAGGTCGGCGACGGTTGCAAGATTGCCATTTGAGTCGTTTTTCGGGAGTTGTGAGCGTGGCGGATGATTCGGTAACCCGGCAAGCCCGACGGAATCCAACCGGGCCGCAGGACTATTCCAGACGAAAGAGCCTCGGCAGCGCACGCGGCAAGCCGGGGCCCGCCGGCAAGCCTGGGCCGCAAGGCCGGCCCGGAGCGCAAGGCAAGCCCGGAGCACAAGGCAAGCGCGGCGAGCCGGGACCGCAGGGAAAGCCGGGACCACAGGGACCGCCCGGTTCACGTGGCGAACCTGGTCCGCCCGGCGAACTGCCGTCGATCGAGCTGGTCAAGCCCTGGCTGTTCCAGATCTTCGAAGCCTGGGAGGAGCATCGGAAAGCCCGCGAGCGCGACACCGCCGAACGCGAGGCGATGCAGGTGTTCGAGCGCGCCGTCCTCACCGAAATGGATGGCGATCCCTTCATGTTCAGCGACGAATCGGACGACGACGGCGAGCGCCGGAAGAAAGACAAGAAGGACAGGAAAAAGAAGCACAAGCACCGCGACAAGCAAGAAGACTAGCCGGGCCGCGAAGAAAGACAGCAGATCCGCATCCCGGCTACGCCTACCCGAATCGCAGCTTCGAGCGTTCCCGCGCCTTGTCCGCCTCGATGTCGCGGTCGCGCGCGGGCGCCTGCGTGTGCAGCGAGGTCAGAAGACGCCTCGCCGCATCGGACACTTCGGCGACCGCGCGGTCGAACGCCGCCGCGTTGGCCTGCGACGGTTTGTTGAAGCCGGACAGTTTGCGCACGAATTGCAGCGCGGAAGCATGGATTTCCTCATCCGTCGCCGGCGGCTCGAAATTGAACAGCGTCTTGATGTTGCGGCACATCACTTTCTCCCAGCCTGGTCCTCGACGAAGTCGACCGACGGCGGTCCGTTCCAAGGACGCCCGGTCCGGGCAAAATCCTACATCGCACAGCCTTTTTGTCATAGACTGGCGCAGTTCCGTCAACGCCAGGCGCATTCAACCAAGCGAGGTCCGATGTCTCACGTCACCTACAAAATCGTCCAGCACGACGGCGGCTGGGCCTACACCGTCGACGGCGTGTTCTCGGAAAGCTTTGCCAGCCACGCCGCAGCGCTCGCAGCCGCCAGACGCGCGGCCGAGGAACAGCGCACGCCGGGGCGAACCGAGCTGATCGAATACGAGACCGCGGACGGCAAATGGCACACCGAGACTGCCTCCGGCGCCGACCGTCCCGACACCGATGTCGAGGACAGCGCCTGACCGGCGCCATCTCCCTCAGCAAGGCAACCTCGCGCCAAGCCGTTCGAAGAATGCGCGGCCTCTGGCCGTGAGGCGCAGCGCCCGCGCGATGCGAAGCGGCGCGACACAGCGCGTTTCGGAAAGCCGTTTCAGAATAGCGGTGGGAAACGGGCCGGAGAGATGGGGGACACGCTCGGTCCAGTCATTGCACAGCCGGCAGTGCGGCGAACGTGATGGCTTGAAATCGATGCCCTCGGATCGGCACCACAAAAGGCCGCGGTCGGTCACCTGCCCGGTCCGGCCATCGAGCACAACGAGCCCGCGGCGAACCAGCGCATCGCCGAGCCACACGCCGAGCCGACCCGCCAGATGGCAGTAGCAGGTGCGGAGCTGGCGCAGTTCCTCGCAAGGCAATGCCCATCTGCCACGCCCGTTGTCCAGCTTGCCGGCAAGATGGACGAGGCCCTCGATCAGCGCGGCGACGTCGTGATCGACGATCCGGTAATATCTGAACCTACCCTGCGGCCAGGCCGAGAGCACGCCCGCGTCCACCAGCTTCTGCAAATGCGCGCTGGCGCCTTGCGGCGACAGACCGGCGAGCGCCGCCAGTTCGCCGGCCGGCATCGCCTTGCCATCGGCAAGCGCGCTGACGATCGCTTCGCGCGCCGGATCGCCGAGCGCCTCCGCGACACGGGCGAAGCCGGCTTGGGTGGATGGCCGGGGAAACGTCATTCGAACTCCGCTGCGTGCGAACGGCCATCACCATAGCCGATATTGCCGGAACTCATTTCAGGATTCGATGAAACATCGTGCCGCCCGTCGCTGCGATGCTCCCGCGCCATACCACCAGAGGAGCCAGCCATGAGCAGCGAAACCAGCCGGGACGACATCGAACGCATCTACAGGCTTTGGGACGACGCGTTGGGCAGCAGGGACCTGGACGCTGCGCTGTCGCTTTATGCGGATGACGCCTCGATCGAAAGCCCGCTCGTTCAACACCTTCTGAACACGAGCGAAGGGATCGTGCAGGGCAAGGACGATCTGCGGAGCTTCATCGCCAAGGTGTTTCAAACCAACCCGCCGCAGCGCAAGCGCTTCAAGCAGGGCTTGTTCACCGACGGCCGTGTGCTCACCTGGGAATATCCCCGCCTCTCGCCGCACGGTGACCAGATGGACCTGGTCGAGATCATGGAAATCGCGGACGGGCGGATCAAGCGCCACCGCGTCTACTGGGGCTGGTACGCGCTGCAGACGCAGATCCTCAAAGGTTAGCCCGAACAAATTCCGCGTTGCCGTCGCGCGCCTCTCGGCCGGACCCGCTCCGTATGCTAGGCTTCGCCCGAGCGGCGCAGGTTAGCCCAGGGAGAAACTTAAATGAATCGTTCATGCGCGGCGCTGGCGGCCGCCCTGGTCATGACGTCGGTGAGTGCAATGGCGGCGGACTATCCCGCGCCCAAAGACGGCGACTGGATCGCGAGGGATTTCAAGTTCCACACCGGCGAGACCATGCCGGCGTTGAAGCTGCACTATGCGACCGTAGGCGACCCGAGCGGCCAGCCGGTGCTGGTGCTGCACGGCTCCGGCGGCTCGGCGGCGAGCATGCTGACGCCGACATTCGCCGGCGAGCTGTTCGGTACCGGCCAGCCGCTCGATGCCTCGAAATACTACATCATCATTCCCGACGGCATCGGCCACGGCAGATCGGCCAAACCGTCCGACGGCATGAAGACATCATTTCCGAAATACGACTATGCGGACATGGTCGATGCGCAGTACCGGCTGGTGAAGGAAGGCCTCGGCATCAAGCACCTCCGGCTCGTGATCGGCAACTCCATGGGCGGCATGCACACCTGGCTGTGGGGCGTGCGCTATCCGGATTACATGGACGCGCTGGTACCGATGGCCTCGCAGCCGACCGAGATGGCGGCGCGCAACTGGATCCTGCGGCGCATGATGCTGGAGACGATCCGCAACGATCCCGACTACAACGGCGGCAACTACACGGCGCAGCCGCGGATGATGAAATACGCCATATCGGCCTATCGTTTCGCCAGCGCCGGCGGCACGCTCGGCTATCAGGCGCTGGCGCCGACCGCCGCGAAGGCCGACAAGATGGTCGACCAGCAGCTGGCGTTGCCGGCGCCGAGCGACGCCAACGACTTCATCTATCAGTGGGAGGCCTCGCACGACTACAATCCGTCCGCCGAGCTCGAGAAGATCCGGTCGACCGTGCTCGTGATCAACGCCGCCGACGACGAGCGCAACCCGCCGGAGACGGGCGTGACGGCAGCGGCGATCAAGCGCATCAGGAACGCGCGCCTCTATCTGATCCCGGCCAGCACCGAGACGCGCGGGCATCTCACGACGGGCAACGCAAAGTTCTACGCCGAGCAATTGAAGGACTTGCTGCAGACCGCGCCGCAACACGCGATGTGAGAAGTTTCGCACCGCATCAAACCGCGCCGCGCCGCGAAAAGCTCAATATTTGAGCGTGCAACGGCGGGGCAGCTCGGGCTTAATCGCATCACACGTCGAATCGTTCGCGTGGCGGATGCCATTTGCGACCGACGCAACAAGCGATGCGGTGGAGGATCGCATGCGAAGGCTGACGCAGATCGTCCTGCTGGCGTGGCTGCCGGCGCTGACCAGCGCGGCGCTCGCCTTCGACAACGGCCAGTACGACAACGTCCCCCCCGACATCCGCGCCTGGTTCAAGGGCGTGGTGGCACCGAACGGCGTGCCCTGCTGCGATATCGCCGACGGCCATCGCACCGACTATGATTTTCGCGACGGCGCCTATTGGGTGCCGATTGAGGGTCAATGGATGGCGGTCCCCGACCGCGCCATCGTCCGCGACCGCGGCAACCCGGTCGGGCAAGCCGTAGTGTGGTACGTGCATCACGGCGGCAGCATCATCATCAGCTGCTTCGTACCCGCCGACGCGGTGTAATATCGGCGGCTGCCGTCGATGGCGCGCCGCGTCCGATGGTACAACGCGCGGCGCCATGGCGGCGCCGGGCGCGCCGTGCTCTAAGTCAGCACATGACCGTCCATGCAGCCAATGACAAAACCCGCGCGGTAATGCGCTGGATACTCGCGGCGCTCTATGTTGCGGCGGGCATAGCGCATCTGATGGCGCCGGACGACTTCCTGGCGATCACGCCGTCATGGGTTCCGTTCGCCCCCCAGGTCATCCTTGTCACCGGATTGTGCGAACTGGCCGGTTCCATGGCGCTGGTCACGAGGCCGCTGCGCTGGTGGGCGGGGGTGGCGCTGGCGGCCTACGCGATCTGCGTGTGGCCCGCGAATTTCAAGCACGCTATCGACGGCATTGAATTGCCCCATATCACCAACAGCTGGCTCTATCACGGCCCCCGCCTGGCCTTTCAGCCGGTTCTGGTGTGGTGGGCGCTCTATTGCGCAGAGGTCATCGACTGGCCGTGGCGGCGCGCCCGATAAGCGGTGGCCGGCGCTACTGGGCGATGATATCGTTTCGGGGGCACGATCTTTCCTGGGAGTCGACCGTGAGCGATCTCGAAGCCTGTGACCTCGCCGCGATCTACCGCAAGCCGACGCCGCGCGTCATCGCCAAGGCGCGGCCCGAGATCGACGTGCACGCGAGAAACTTCATCGCGATGTCGCCGTTCTGCGTGCTCGCCACCTCGGGCTCCGACGGCAGCGTCGACGCATCGCCGCGCGGCGGCAATCCCGGCTTCGTCCATGTCGAGGGACCGAACGGCTTGTTGATGCCGGACCGTTCCGGCAACAACCGGATCGACAGTTTTCGCAACATCGTCGAAGGCTCGGGCTTGCTGCAGCTCATCTTCTTTGTGCCCGGGATCGACGAGACCTTGCGCGTCGGCGGCAGGGGCCGCCTGACGACCGATCCGGACCTGCTGGCGTCGATGGTCGAGTTCGGCAAGCCGCCGCTCGCCGTGCTCCGAATCGAGGTCAGGGAGGCCTATTTCCATTGCGGCAAGGCACTGATGCGCTCGCAGCTGTGGTCGCCCGAGACGAAGGTGACGCGGGCGGACTTCCCGAGCATCAGCCAGGTGATCCATGACCAGACCACGCTTGGCGAGCCGGAAGACCAGGCCGTGGTGGAAGCGCGCTACAAGACGCAGCTTTGATTTCACCAACGAAACTTCAGACCAGCTAAAGCCTCACCGGATGAGGAGCCTGCCCGCGTCACGGCCGGGCCTGCGCGTCCGAAGGACGGCATCGCTTCCACTGGCTTATGGTCCCGGCCATCCACCTCCGCTTGAGCTTTTGGCCAAGACTTGGATGCCCGGGCTTTCGCCGCGCCGAAGCGGCTTCGGCCCCGCAGGCGGGACAGGCCCGGTCGTTCCGACGGTTTTTTGCGTTGCTCTCAGCTCTCGCTTTCGAGCCCGCCGACATGCTTCTGCGTGTAGAGCTCGAGCCCGATCCGGCCGATCAGATCGAGCTGGGTTTCGAGGAAGTCGATGTGGTGCTCCTCGTCCTTCATCAGGCTTTCGAACAGGTCGCGGGTGACGTAATCCTTGACACTGTGACAGTGGGTCGCCGCCTCCTGATAGAGGTTGCGGGCGCTGATCTCGGCGGCGAGATCGCAATCGATGACTTCCTTGACGTTCTGGCCGATCCGCAAGGGGTCGAGCACCTGCATGTTGGGAAAGCCATCGAGAAAGATGATGCGGTCGGTGATGCGGTCGGCGTGAGTCATCTCCTCGATCGACTCCTTGCGCCAGACCTTGGCCATCTCCAACAGGCCCCAATTGTGCAGCAGCCGGAAGTGCAGCCAATACTGATTGATCGCGGTAAGCTCGTGACGCAGGCCCTTGTTGAGAAACTCGATGACCTTCGGATCGCCCTGCATGATTCACTCCAGCGGTTGAGGCATGACGAGCAGGCCCCGTCAGCGGATTTAGAACATGTCTAAGTCTAATTGCGAGCGCCAGCAACCCGCGTGCCGAACAGAAGGCGGCGAAATATCGGGCCTGACTAATGGGCTTGCATATCCTGGATTCAGGAGGCGGCGAGCGCGAACTCCGCGAACTCTCCGTCGTGCTGCTGCGCGCCTGCCCGGCTGTGCGGGCATCCCGGCTGGCAGGCCTTGGCGCAGCTGCCAAGAGCCTCCTCGATGATGGTCTTGACTGTGCTGGCGCAGCGGCCGCATTCGACGCTGCAACCCAGGCAACCATAGACCTGCCTGGCATTGCGCGGCAAATCGTCCGCGGCGCTGACCGCGCTGCGGACATCGTGGTCGCTGATGACGTTGCAGGAACAGACGATCATGGAGACGCGCAGACCTTTGTTGGAGTGCAATCATCGATATTTAACAGCGCGCCAGGATGCAAAAGGAAAAACCGGCTTTTGAAGCGATTCCAAACTGGGCTGCATTCGGAAGACAATCTAGAATAGGCTCAAGGGTCGCAACTTGTGGTAAATCAAACGCGCTCCTCCGTGACCTTACTGGTGCCAGCCGCGTCAACTGCCTCCGGCGACCCCGTCGCCGGCCCGCCGTCGCCGGTCCCGACTCTGCCCATGTCCGGCCCACCATCAGTCGGATTGCTCGAGCCATCTGTTGCCGCATGATCGTGCCGATCCGACCGAAGAAACCGGGACCATCGAGCCGGCGCGCGACAGCGCGGCGCCACCGCGCGTCGGCCGCGCGGAACGGACCGCAGCGATTATCGGGATGACGACCGGAATGCGCCACCGGTGCCATCCATTCCTGCCCAGCCGTCATTTTGTGCAGTGCAATATGAGGCAACCCGGAGCCGGGTAGCCGCGGAAGGCCGCGGCCGGTCCATTCATTGATCGTTCAAGCGGAATGTGAAACTTTCTCGCGCATTGGGATGAGTTCCCGAGTTCGAATCGTCCCGGCCTCGTGAGAAAGGGTACGCCATGAATTCACCATTGATGGCATTCGTCGCTGCCGCCACGCTCGCTGCCGCTTCGCTGGCATCGCCCGCTCCTGCCCACGCCCAGCGCGGCGTCGCAGCCGGCGTCGCCGCGGGATTGATCGGTGGCGCCATCGTCGGCGGCGCGATCGCATCGAGCCCGTATTATTACGGCCCCGGCTATTATCGCCCGGGCTACTATGGCCCCGGCTATTATGGTCCGGGCTATTACCCCGGCCCGGCCGGCTACTATGGTCCTGCCTATAGCGGCCCTCCCTATGGCCCGTGCACCTGGCAGCGTCAGCGCTTCTGGGACGGTTACGGCTGGCGCGTGCGCAGCGTGCGGGTCTGCGGCTGATCCGTTCACCTTCATTAAATTTGCGATAGGGCCCCGGATACCGGCCATTTTCAGGGAGCAGCTCAGCTCATAGCCCGAAAAGCACCGTTTTTCTCGGGCTGCTGTGTCGCTGCGTTTACTTTGGATTGACTGTTTCAGCGTTTTTCTAACGATACGGCCAGTCCGCAACACCGCGTAAAGAGTTCCCTCTCAACCGGGCGCTTGCCCCCAAGCGCCAACCCAGGAGACCCAAAGAGATGAAGAAGACAATTGCTGCCCTGCTCGCGATCGCGACGATCGCCGGCTCGTTGGTGTCGGTTGCGCCGGCTGCGCACGCCGGCGGTGGTGCCGTTGCCGCGGGCGTGGCGGGCGGCCTGATCGGCGGCGCGATCATCGGCGGCGCCATCGCCTCGGCCCCGCGCCCCTATTACGGGCCTGCCTATTACGACGCACCACCTCCGGGCCCCGGTGGCTGCTACTACCGTCGTGAGCGCTTCTGGGATGGTTACGAGTGGGCATTCCGCCCGGTACGGGTTTGCTACTGAGCTCTTGATCGGCGCATCAACGCGTTCCGGGGCCCGGCCGAGACAATCGGCCGGGCTTCGTTTCTTAATCTTGGCTTTTCGACTGTTCGGTTTTGAAAATCAGCGCGCGGCGCTGATCGAATGCAGCACTGCTTCGCTCGGCCAGCAATCCACCTTCAGCCCCGCGGATTTCTGATAGGCCCCGAGTGCCGCGCGGGTCTGCATGCCGGCCTTGCCGTCGATCTTGTCCTTGTAGAGCCCGATCCGCGTCAGCCCCTGCTGCATCGCCTCGACATCGGCGGTGCGCAATTGCGTCGAGGCCGACCACGGCGTCTCGAACGGCAGCGGGCTTGTCATGCGGTCGCTGAGATGGCCGACGTAGAGCACATAGAGATCGGAAAAATTATATTCCTTGATCACGAAGTAGTTCTTGGTGGCCAGGAACGCCGGACCATAGATGCCCTCGGGCTGCAGCAGCGACGCCGGCTCCGCCTGCTCGGCCGCGCTGAGCCTCTCGCCGCGCACCGGCACAAAACCATCGCGCAGCCATTCGCCGATCGGCTTGGTCACCTCCGGCACGCCCATGGTGCAGTCGGCGTTAGCCGGCGCATGCACCTCGTAGGCCCAGCGCACGCCGCTCTGCCAGCCCTTGTTGACGAGCTGTTGCGCCGCGGAGCCGAGCGCATCCGGCACCGAATGCCAGATGTCGATGCGGCCATCGCCGTCGAGATCGACGCCATGCTGGTAATATTCCGACGGCAGGAACTGCGTGAGCCCGGTAGCGCCGGCCCAGGACGACCGCATGTCCTTGCGCGTCACCACGCCCTGGCCCAGGATCTTCAGCGCCAGGATGAATTCGTTGCGGTACTTGTCCTTGCGCCGGCCGACATAGGCCTGCGTCGCCAGCACGCGCAACGCGTCGTAAGGCAGCGTGTAGCGGCCGAAATCGGTCTCACGGCCCCAGATCGCGAGCACGACGGAAGCGGGCACGCCGAAGCGGCTTTCGATCGCGGAGAGCGCGGGACGATATTGCTCCATCAGTTTTTTCCCATCCGCCGCGAGCCGCGCAATGCTGGCTTCCTTGATGTAGTCGGCCGGCACCTGCACGAACTCGGCCTGCGCCGGGGCGCCGGTCGCGGGGCGGCCGGGCAGGATCAGGTCGGGTAGCTTGTAATCTGGCTCGAGGCCGCGGGTTTCAGTATCGAATGTAGCATGCGATACGCCGGCGGCTTCCGCGTCGGGCCACAGCGAAGTGACGAATTGCGTGAAAGCTGCGTCGGCTGCATGGGCTCGGATAGGCAGCAGCGCCAAAAACAAGAGGCCCCAAAAGGCCCGATGTATACTTGACGACGACAAATGGCTCACGCCTCGGTCAGATCGAGTCGCCTTTCGACCCGCTCCGGCCGCTCCGACACACGATCCACACGCTCCGGCAATTCGGCGAGCTTGACATGCACATGTGCCACCTCGCGCTCATGCGAACAGATGCGCTGCTTGACCTCACGCCTATCGTGACGCGGCACATCGACCGCGCCGCGAATATGACGCTCGAGAACGATGTTGTCTGGCTCGACCATGACATGAGCTTATCATGACGCCGGCACATTGGGAACTGCGACGCCCAAGGTGGCGCCGATTGGCACACGGACCGTCAGCGGCGTGGCTTGCTGCGCCCCGAGCCCCTATCTCACCGCCACGATGAAAATCCGCGGGAACCGGAACAGCACCTTGCCGTTCGCCTGCGGCGGATAGGCGGCGGCGATGCGCGCACTATACTCAGCGAGATATTGCTTGCGCTCGGGCGCCTCCAGGAGATCGAGGAACGGCCGCAGGCCGGTTCCCTTGACCCATTCCACGATCGCCGCGGCATCTGCGAGCACGTGATAATAGATCGTATGCCAGATCTGCAGGTGCGCGCAGAGCGGCACCAATGCATCGCAATAGGCGCCGGCCGTCGGCAGCGCCTCGCGCAGTTGCGCCTTCGCGGAGAGCTGGTTGCGCCACGGCTCGAGCGCCGCGACCTCGCGCATCAGCACATGGGCGGGCTCGTTCAGACTGTCGGGGATCTGCACCGCGAGCATGCCGCCGGGCGAAAGCGTGCCGACCAGCCGTTGCAGCTGCTTGAGGTGACCGGGCACCCATTGAAAGATCGCGTTAGCAAACAATACGTCGGTGCCTTCCGGGGGCACCCAATGCGCCACATTGGCTTCGACAAACGTCTGCTGCGGCAAACGTTGGCGGGCCTGCCGCAACATGTCGGCGGAGGTGTCGATGCCGACGACCGCGGCGCTCGGCCAGCGGGCAACCAGGAGCTCGGTCGAATTTCCCGGTCCGCATCCGATGTCGACGATCTTGTGCGCCTCGATCAGCGGGATCTGCGCCAACAGGTCGCGCGATGGCCGTGTGCGCTCGTCCTCGAATTTGAGATACTGCTCCGCGCTCCAGTCCACCATCGCCGCCGCCCGACTATCGCGTCAGCTTCTTGTACTTCAGCCGATGCGGGATGATCGAGTCCTGGCCGAGCCGGCGCATCTTGTCCGTTTCATAGTCCTGGAAATTGCCTTCGAACCATTCGACGTGACTGTCGCCCTCGAACGCCAGCATATGCGTCGCGATGCGATCCAGGAACCAGCGGTCATGGCTGATGATCACGGCGCAGCCGGCGAAATCCTCCAGCGCCTCTTCCAGCGCGCGCAGGGTGTCGACGTCGAGATCGTTGGTCGGCTCGTCGAGCAGCAGCACGTTGGCGCCGGATTTCAGCATCTTGGCCAGGTGCACCCGGTTGCGTTCGCCGCCGGAGAGCGCACCGACCTTCTTCTGCTGGTCGGCGCCCTTGAAATTGAACGACGAGCAATAGCCGCGCGAGTTGACCTCGCGCTTGCCGAGCAGGATCAGTTCGTTGCCTCCGGAAATCTCCTCCCACACCGTCTTGTTGCCCTCGAGGCTGTCGCGCGACTGATCGACATAGCCGAGATGCACGCTTTCGCCGACCGTGATGCTGCCCTTGTCCGGCTTTTCCTGGCCGGTGATCATCCGGAACAGCGTGGTCTTGCCGGCGCCGTTGGGGCCGATCACACCGACGATGCCGCCCGGCGGCAGCTTGAAGGTGAGATTGTCGATCAAGAGGCGATCGCCGAAGCTCTTGCTGAGGCCTTCGAAGTCGACGACGTTGTTGCCGAGCCGCTCGGCGACGGGAATGATGATCTGCGCGGTCTGGCTCTGCTTGTCGTTCGCCTTCTTCAGGAGGTCCTCGTAGCGCTGATAGCGCGCCTTGGATTTGGCCTGGCGCGCCTTCGGCGAGGCCGCGATCCATTCCTGCTCGCGCGCCAGCGTGCGCTGATGCGCCGCCTCCTCGCGGCCCTCCTGCTCGAGCCGCTTCTGCTTCTGCACCAGCCAGGACGAGTAGTTGCCCTCATAGGGGATGCCCTTGCCGCGGTCGAGCTCGAGAATCCAGCTCGTGACATTGTCGAGGAAATAGCGGTCGTGGGTCACGATCAGGATCGCGCCGGGATAGTTGCGCAGATGGCCTTCCAGCCAGGACACCGATTCGGCATCGAGATGGTTGGTCGGTTCGTCCAATAGCAACAGATCGGGCTGGTCGAGCAGGAGCCGGCACAGCGCGACGCGCCGGCGCTCGCCGCCGGACAGCTTTTCGACGTCGGAATCGTCGGACGGACAGCGCAGCGCGTCCATCGCCTGGTCGACCTTGCTGTCGAGATCCCACAGGCCGGCTGCCTCGATCTGGTCCTGCAGGCTGGTCATCTCGTCGACAGTCTCGTCGGAATAATTCACCGCGAGCTCGTTGTAGCGATCGAGGATCGCCTTCTGCTTGGCGACGCCCAGCATGACGTTGTCACGCACGCTCAGTTTGGTATCGAGCTGCGGCTCCTGTTCGAGATAGCCGACGCGGGCGCCCTCGGCGACCCAGGCCTCGCCGTTATAGTCCTTGTCGAGGCCGGCCATGATCTTGAGCAGCGTCGATTTACCGGAACCGTTGACGCCGAGCACGCCGATCTTGGCGTCGGGATAGAACGACAGATGAACGTTATCGAGCACCTTGCGGTTGGGCGGATAGGTCTTGGACAGACCCTTCATGAAATAGATGAATTGGCGCGCCATCGCGGTCCCTGGAATCGGTTGGATTTGACGGAAATTTGCTGCGGCTGATGTAGCGATGTCGCCCTGAAAGGGCAATGTTTTCCATCCGTTCACCACGGATGAATACCGGATCGATACCATGTGTGCGGCAGATCACGACAATTGCAACTTTGTTTTAATAAATCACGCCAAGACTCGCTTCAGCGCTGAAAAAAGCGCCACACGCGGCAAAAGCCGCGGCCAAAACAGTGAGACCGCGTCATGGCAACGATCACGTCAACCACGCTCTCCTCCACGTCCGCCGATCGCGCGAGCGGCCTCAAGGCGTTCTGGCGCCACTTCTTCGCCACCGCCTTCAACCCCTACCGGCCGGAACTGCACTATATGCGCGGCCCCGGACCCGCCTGGCGCGCCAAGTACGGCGCCGAGGCGACGTTCCGGCCACGCACACTCTAGCTACCGGTATTTTTACGGCCTCGGGTGCTTGCGCGCCGCTCGATTGCGCGCAACCATGGCATCTTCTCCGACGACATTCGTCGTGACGATGCCATGAACGGACCCTGCCCATGACGCGGCTGCGCTGTGCAATTCTCGATGACTATTTTGATGTCGCGCTTTCGATCGCGGACTGGTCTGCGATCGCCGATAACGTCGACGTGACCGCGTTCAACCAGCCGTTCGCATCCGAGGCAGCCGCCGCCAGTGCGCTCAACGACTTCGAGATCATCTGCGCGATGCGCGAGCGCACCGCGTTTCCGAGCAGCCTGTTTGCCGCGCTGCCCAAGCTCAAACTCCTGATCACCTCAGGCATGCGCAACGCCGCCATCGACATCGACGCCGCCAAGGAGCGCAACGTCGTTGTGTGTGGCACGCAATACGGCCAGGACCCGACCGCGCCGCTCGCGATGGGCCTGATCCTGGAGCTGACCCGCGGCATCGGCCGCGAGAACGCCCGCATGCACGCCGGCGAACCCTGGCAGAGCTTTGCGGGCATCGAAATCGAGGGCAAGACGCTCGGCGTGATCGGCCTCGGCAAGCTCGGCAGCAAGATCGCGAGCCTCGGCAAGGCGTTCGGCATGAACGTGATCGCCTGGAGCCCGAACCTGACGGCCGACAAGTGCAAGGCGGCCGGCGTCGGTTATGCGCGCAAGGAGGAGTTGTTCGCTCAGGCCGACGTCATCAGCATCCATGTGGTGTTGAGCGAGCGCTCACGCGGCCTGGTCGGCGCGTCCGATTTGGCGCGGATGAAACCGAGCGCCTATCTCATCAATACCTCGCGCGGGCCGATCGTCGACGAGCAGGCGCTTCTGGAAACGCTGCGGCAGAAGAAGATCGCAGGCGCCGGCATCGACGTGTTCTCGGTCGAACCTTTGCCGGTCGATCATCCCTTCCGCAGGCTCGACAACATGGTGCTGACGCCGCATCTCGGCTACGCCACACTCGACGGGCTGCGCGCGCATTACGGCCAGATGGTCGGAACGATCGAAGCGTGGTTCAAGGGCGAGCTGCCAAGACGAATCGCCTGAAGACGAATCGCTGTCGGCCCGATCGCGTGGACTGAAGGCCACTCTCTCATCACGCCCGCTGTCCCGCCTGCGGGACTGAAGCCCCTTCGGCGCGGCGAAGGCCAGGGCAGCCCCGTCTTGAAGTCTCCGATGCAGCAAAGACGTCGACGGCGGGCGCAGGTCAGTGGAAGCAACGCCACCCTTCAGACGGCCGGAGGCCGGGCCACAACAGCTGCACGGGAGCGGCCAACAGCGCCGCGCCCGAGACACATTGCAAGACAGCTCTCAGCGCACCGTGACGGGGGCCGGCAGCGGCGGCACCACGGTTGGCTCAGTGCCGGGCAGCGGGCCACTCGGCATCCGAGCGTAGGGTTGCGCAACCGGGCCGCCGGCAGCGCCAGGCATGGGCGCGGCCGAAGCGGTCGTCATGCCCGGAGGCGGACCACCCGGCAACACCACCACGCGGGTGCCGACCTTGACGCGGTCGAACAGGTCGGAGACGTCGTCGTTGAGCATGCCGATGCAGCCCGAAGAGACGAACTTGCCGATCGTCGAGGGCTGATTGGTGCCATGGATGCGATACACGGTCGAACCCAGATACATCGCGCGGGCACCCAGCGGGTTGCCGGGGCCGCCAGCCATGAAGCGCGGCAAATAGGGCTGCCGCTCGATCATCTCGCTCGGCGGGAACCAGTCCGGCCATTCCGACTTCTTGGTGATCTTCTGGACGCCGGTCCAGGTGAACCCGTCGCGACCGACGCGAACGCCGTAGCGGATCGCCCGCCCACCCCCCAGCACGTAATAGAGGTAGGTGTTGGGCGTATCGACGACGATGGTTCCGGCGGGTTCCTTGGTGACGAATGCGACTTCCTGGCGGCGCAGGTTCGGCGCCAGCTGCGCCGGTCCCGTTTCCGGCTGTTCTTCGGGCGGTAACGCTGCGACAGCCGCCGGCCGGCCATCCTGGCCCATTGCGGGCGACTGCACCGATCCGGTCGCGCCACCAGGGCCGACCGGCCCGGGCGGCCGCAAACCGCCATCGTCATCGGCAGAGCCAGGCGCGACGCCCGGACGATCGGCATAAATCACCGGCGGGGGACCAGCCGGACGGCCATAGCGGGGATCATCGGGCGAAAGAACGGGTCCCGTCGGCGCGGCAGAATACACCGGCGGTGCACCCATCGGCCGGCCGTAGCGCGGATCGTCGGGCGACAGGATCGGACCGGTCGGCGCGCCGCGATCGGAATAGACCGGCGCGCCGGCGGCCTGGCCGTAGCGCGGATCATCTGGCGAGACGATCGGACCGGGCGGCGACAACGCCACCGAGCTCGGCGCCCCCTCATCGTCATCAACCCGATCGAAGTCCGGTGCGCCAACGGCCGCACCGTTGCGCTCCTCGGCCGGATAGGCCGACCGCGGGTAAGGCGGCGGATCCGACGAATAGATGGCTCCTGGCGGCTGCGGATAGGCCTGTTGGGCGTGCGCGAGCGACATACCTGCCGCACCAGCCGCCATGGCAGCACAAATCGTCAGAATGGGTTTGATCATCATGTTGTTGTATAGTCCCCGAGCCGACACCGGACCAGCTACTTGGAAATGACGGAAGATCGCGGCGCATTCAAGACAAATCCGGCCACGCGATGCCGGAATCCGCATTTTGTGATGTTCCTTCAACTCGTTGCAAGGAAGCCGCATCGGCCAAAAAACGTCGGCCCCGGACCCGTTCGAGACTTGCACTGCGGCTTTTTAACAAATGTTAAACATAGCTTGCGGTAGTGTTACGGAGCCTGATTCGCGGCCGCGAAGATGGGTCATTCAGTGATCACCGCGTTCCTGACGGTTCAATAGCCTTTGCAGCAACGCTGCCAAGGCGGAATTTGCTTCGCAATGCTCCCTGGGTTCCGCTTTCTGTTCGCTGCGATCGTGCTGTGCATGTCGATTCTGGTCTTTGGCCTCGGCGCAGCCTCGCTGTTACGGGCCGCGCACGAGGAATTCGCCAGCAACCCGTCGTGGCGCGCCGCGCCGGAGACCAGATTCGCGGAACAGGAGGCCGCAGCCCCTCCGGTTCTCGCCATGCTGCGGCTCGAACCCGGCACCTCCGATCAGAAGGATGCGCAGGCGATCGCGGTTCCTGCCACGCCGGCGGTCGCCGTTTTGCCGGCGCCGGAAGCCGCAACGAACATCGCGCCAGCCCAGCCGGACTCCGCGGCTGCACCATCCGACCCCAAGACCACCGCGGCGTTGAGCCTGCCGGCATCCTCGAGCCCGCAGGCATCGCCGTCTGGCCCGGACAATGCGGAAACAGCCAAAGCTGAGACAGCCAAGCCCGAGGCAACCAAGCCCGAGGCAGCCAAGCCTGAGGCAGCCAAGCCTGAGACAACCAAGCCTGAGACAACCAAGCCTGAGACAACCAAGCCCGAAACGGGCAACGCGGAAGCCGGCAGCCCGCAAGACACGCCGGAACAGCCACCTTCGCAGGGCGCGTCGACAGCAGCCCCGCCTGTCGGGTCCACGGATAAACCTGCCGCAGCGGCCGAACCTCAGGTCGCGGCCACTGCCCAGAAACCAATGGGCGACGGCACGACCGCCGCGCCGCAAGCTGCGCCTGCGCCAACCGAGCAACCGAACGCACCGACAGAGCCGGAGTCCGATCCGATTGCCGCCAAGATCGCCACGCTGGGTGGTCCGCCGGTGACCATCGAGACGACCGATGCGGTGACGGCGCAGGCCACGAAGGAGCGCAGTCTGATCAACAAGCGCCTGCGGGCCGAGCGCGCCAGAGCGCGCCGTCAGCAGC
>NZ_JBAURI010000757.1:0-4223 GCF_049581145.1 Bradyrhizobium sp. | reverse complement strand
GCCGTTATTGAGGTTCTCTTTCAGGAGTTGGTTGCTGAACAGTCCGTACGCCGTGGTGTAGCGATAGTTCTCGCCATAGATCGGCGCGACCCGAAAGCCCCAATCTATGTGGTCTTTTTGCACCGTGTCCGGCAGGCGCTCGAAATAGACCACCGCCTGGTCGAGCTGCACGGTATTTGGATTGTAATCATAGGCCGCCGGTGCATTGCCGCCGCGTACCGAGTTATTGCTGAGGTTGCCTCCCCCATCGATCCAGCCGTAGATCTGGATGTGGTCGTCGTTCATCGCCTGCCCCACCAGCGTATTGCCGAGCGCGGCCATCAGCGGGCTATCGATCGAACTCGGCCGCGTCACGCCAAGGCTGGTGCTGCCGCCATAGGGCCATTCCGTGAATGGCATCGGTGGCGTGGTCTGCGGCGTCGGCGGAACCTCGGACTCGGGCCGGCGCGATGGCGGCGCCTTGGGGTCTTGAGGTGCTGACGGCTGATCCCATTCGAGTCGATAATAATTGATGAAACGGCTGACAAAGTCGCTGCCGAGATAGCTGTCGAGGCAGGAATAGTCCTTGTATGGATCGCAGAAGCTCGAGCCCATCGGCGGGACGGTGTCCGCCGCATATGCCGCGCCGGACAGTCCAAACGCTGCCAACGAAACGCCCGCCAAGAAGAGTTTCTTCATACAATTGCCCCAAGCTGCTGTTACTGGCGTCTTGCAGACGCTCTCGCGGTTCTGTGAACTCAGCAGTGATCATTCGTTTTGGGCGGACGAAAAAGCGATACGGGTTGCCCCGCGGTTTCGTTAAAATAAAATATCCGAAATCATTTTTCTGGCGCTGCTTGCACGCATATGCGTCATTTGCACGCCGATTTGCTCAAACGCTTGGCGGAAATCGTCGTGTTTCGGGACGAACTCCCATTGCATTGCAACCATTTCTGGCGAAGTGTGACTTTTCCGTCATATAGCGTTGGCGCGCGTCACACACGCGATTCAGTCGTTGTCACGGCTGGATATTTTTTTGCTATGAAAACGGCCCGCATTGTCGATCGAAGAAATATGCGCGGAATAGTTAGAGTTCGTCCATTGAGCGATTTGCTGCTCACGAGGCGAGACGATGAAAGCCGCAACAGAGGTTGCAACCGATTCAGATGCTAACGAGAGCTTTGATCTCGGTTTCTTGCCGAAGGCTCTGACGGAACAGTGTCAAAGTCTGATCGAGAGCTACCATGAGGTGCACGGCTTTGCCTGCCTGCCTGACATCCTCTGGAAATCGCGGCTCGGCCCTTTCATCCAGAAGCAGCGAGAGCTTCGGCAATTCCTGCGGAAAGCGTCGATCACACGAAGCGCGAAGAAATCCCACGACGGCTTCGTGCGGATCGCGACCGCCATCCTGTCGCTGGAAATATTGGCCTCTAGCTTCGCTGGCTGGGGCGCGATTTATCCGGAGGCCGCGGAAGCGGCGCGTACGATTCTCAGGCGAAACGCGCGCGGCCCGCATATGCCGTTGATGGAGTTCTATCTCTATCCGCCGAAATATATCTCGTCTGCCGCGATCGCGACCCTTACCCCGCGTTTGGGCCGACCCGCGGATGACGTGAAATTGTATCGGGCGTCAAAGCCTGAACTCTCAGAGGAAAAACAAGCCCTCAACTATGTGAATGCCATCCAGGACGGGCGGTTCGCTCACAGGGCAGCGGCACCAACGGCGTGAGCCCGCTCCTTTCGAGACGGGCAGATTATTACCTCGAGATCGGCACCGCGCCCGATATCAACCAGTAATACACTATTCCCGCCCAATCAGGCTCTCCGGGTGATCGTCGATGCTCGCCGCCCGTCGGCGCAACCTGCGGCTATTACTTTTATATGTTCTTGACCGACGAACAGCATGGATTTTCTACTCCGATTTAGAGAATCCTGACGCCGCTGGATCTCGCACTAGGGGGCGACGTTTTCCGCGCCAAAGTCAGACCGCTGGGGAGCGATTCCAATTCGGCTTTGACGGGCCGATGCTAGTCGTTCGATGTCTTTGATCTATAGGCGCTCGATACTTGAATTATCTTTTTTATCTAGGTCGGCTCGCAAAGGCGCAGGTCACACCGACTGAACGTGGTGCAGGTCAAGCAACATCGCCCTTCCACGGCGGGCAGCGGACGTCAGTGTTGCGGGTGGAGTTCATGCCTCTGCTACTGTCCGTCCTCGGCGTCGGGCTCGTCACCGCCCCCTTGCTGTTGCTCCAACAGACCATCGCGGCCGATCTCGTCCCCATCGCCTATCTGATACCGGTCATCTTCGCTGCCACAACGTGGGGCATCTGGCCCGCGACGCTGGCGTCGATCGCCAGCATGGTCGCTGCGGATTTCTTCTTCTTTCCTCCGATCTACAGCCTGCAGGTCGAGGATCCGCAGGACGCCGTCGATCTCCTGCTGTTTCTCGTGGTGGCGCTGGTCAGTGGCAACCTCGCCTCCCGCTTGCGCCGCGAGACCGATACGCTGCGGCAGCGGGAAGCGGAAATTCACCAGCTCTATGATTTTTCGCGCCGGCTGGCGGCGTGCTTCACGATCTCCGATCTGGTTGCCGCGATTCAGAAATACCTGTCCCGGGCGCTCGGCACGCATGCCGTTTTCTTCGTCGCAACGGCCGACGGCCATTTCGAGCCGCCGCAATGCGGGCAGCCACCAGGCGCGGTTGTGGAGCATGTCGCCGCGATGGGCGCGGCGGTCGGGCTTGCCGCCCGTCTGGTCGTCGATCAGCGGACCCGGGAGGCTTGGCTGCTTCGCGCGGTCTGTTCCGAAACCGCGGTGCATGGGGTCATAGCCATCAACATTGGCGCCGGCACCGCCGAAGCCCTCAGCATAAGGATGAGCCGCGCCGAAGCCGTGCTTGATGAGGTCTCGCTGACACTTCAGCGTCTCGACATCGGCAAGGCGATGGAGGATGCGCGGCTGCACTTGCAGGCGGAATTGCTACGGGATGCGTTCCACGGCACGATCTCGCATGAGCTGTGCTCGCCGCTCGCAGCGATACAGGGTTCGGCGACCGTTCTAAGCTCAGTCCCGATGATACACGACAATACGCAGGCACGGTCCCTGGTTGATGCCATACTGGAAGAGGCGGCCGAACTCGACGGCTATATTAAGAATCTTCTCAATGCCACCAAGGTCACCGCGGGCGGATTGCGACCGCAGCCCGATTGGACGGACCCGAGAGACATCATCGACGCCGCGATCAGGCGAGCCGCGCGGCGGCTGGCGGCGCACAAGATCGAGATGACATTCGACGAGTATCTGCCGCTGGTCCGGGTCGATTCCGGTCTCATCGAACAGGCCTGCGGCCAGCTGCTGCAGAATGCCGCGAAATACTCCCCCTCCGGTTCGGCGATCACAATTAAGGCGCGCGCCGAGCAGCAACGGCTGATCATCTCCGTTTCCGATCACGGCGTCGGCATCACGCCCGACGAGCAGCAGCAACTTGGCCGCCGGTCGTTCCGAAGCAAGCGGCACCAGGCGACCATTCCCGGATCCGGCCTGGGCTTTTGGATCGCATCCACCTTCGTCAGGGCGAACGGCGGGACCATCGCCATCTCCAGTCCGGGGCCGGGGCTTGGGACGACGGCGTCGATCTCGCTGCCTGCATTTCGACCAACAACCACCGATTTGATGGCAATCGAAAATGACTAAACCTGCCAATATCGTGCTCCTGATCGACGACGAACCGAAGATCAGACGTTTTCTTCGCGCCGGCTTCGAACTCAACGGCTTCGTGGTGCTCGAAGCCGAAAACGCCGCCGACGCCCTGAAGATTGCCACATTCAGCCCGCCGGACATCATCATTCTCGATCTTGCGCTGCCGGACCTGCATGGCACTGAAGTGCTGGAGCGGTTGCGATCCTGGTCCAACGTTCCCGTCATCATTCTGTCGGTGGTGGCGAACCAGGAGGAAAAGGTTCGCCTGCTGCAGGCGGGAGCCGACGATTACGTTGTCAAGCCGTTCGGCATGGCTGAATTGCTCGCGCGCAGCGAAGCCGCGCTGCGGCGT
Organism: Bradyrhizobium sp.; assembly: GCF_049581145.1. Taxonomy (GTDB): domain Bacteria; phylum Pseudomonadota; class Alphaproteobacteria; order Rhizobiales; family Xanthobacteraceae; genus Bradyrhizobium. Next base: position 191 of record NZ_JBAURI010000757.1, on the reverse strand, counting down.
TATTTCAAATCCGCGACGCAGAATCCCGTCGTCGTCGCCGGTCCGCTCTCGGTCGATCTCGTGACCCGGACCGTCTCGCTCAACGAACGCCCGCTCAGGCTGACGCGAAAGGAATATCGGCTGCTTCATATCCTGGCCACCCATGTCGGCCTGGTGGTGACGCACGACCATTTGCTCAGGGAGATCTGGAC
>NZ_JBAURI010000756.1:0-11867 GCF_049581145.1 Bradyrhizobium sp. | reverse complement strand
GCTTGACCTTGTTGTGTTCGACGGCGGCGACCTGACTCTTGTCGATGAAGGGGTGTCGAGGGTCGAGGGCGTCGTCCTCGACCAGATTGATGCGGTCGCCATCGACATTCTTCACGATGCCGACATGCTGGTCGTTGGCATCGACGACTTCCATGTGCTCACAGATATCCATCATCTCTCTCCTGGTTGAGCACGACCCAACGTCCCAACGCAGGCGTGGTTCCGCGCTTGGCGGTGGACGCGGGAGCGGCGCGAGATGGACGCAGCTCACGCGCACGGCAAGTCGTGTGGTCCCGGCGCTCCTATGCAGGCGCCAAGCCGGCGGAAGCACTTGCGCCGATCACGGCGGCAAACAAGCGATGATCACCGAGGAGAGGGCGAAGTAACCGCGAACGTCATCGCATCAAGGCGCTTCCGCCGTAATCTGGCGCAAGAATTCCGGCACCTGCGCATCTCCCTCTGGCGGCGCCCATTCGGCGAATTCCGACGGCCTGTAAGGGCCGGGCTTCACTTCCATGATGGCCGTGCCGGGTTCGATCACGACAAAGCCGTGCCAGGCGCCCGCGGGGATTTGCACCACGGGAGCCTGCGGGCTCACTTCGGAGCGGCCGATGATGTGGCCGTCCGAGCTGAACCTCAGAAGCTGCCCGCGACCGCGCAGCAGGGTCAGCATCTCCCATTGCTCCGGATGATGATGTGGTCTCACATACGTCCCGCACTGCATCACGATCAGCAGACGCTGGACCTGATCGTCATGGCCGGCGTGCAACAGCAGGTGAACTCGCTTGCGTTCGCTCGCGGCGGCGTGGCGAGCCATTTCGCTCATAGTTTCGTGACCTACGATACAAAACTCGGCTTCATTGCTTGTCATTTAGAAACTCGCCTGCATTTAGGCCACCATTCTAGCAAAGATTTGGGATGGGAACCCATAGGATTTCCCCGGGTTGACCATATATCCGTCGTAAGGAGCACATCATGACGCAGGCGTCGAATCTCATCAGCCCGGTTGATGCGGCATACACGGAGCATCGTGAAGCCGAACAGCGCCACCGCGAGACGCGCGAATGGTTGATGCAGCGCGAGCGCGAACTCGGCTTCATCAAGGATGCGCCCCCAGTCGCCCCGGGAACGAAATCGCAGAAGTGACAAATAAGGCCGCCTTGGCGACCTTTCTGTTTTTGAACGGCGGGCATGACGCCCTATCCGGCCGCGCCTATCGCCACCGTGCCAATGGCGTCGAGGCGCATGCGCCGGAGAGCTTGTTCCGGTTTTTCGATCCGTGATATGAACGCGCTGCATTAACCGATGGCGCAGTCACTTTGTCGCACCTTGCAAACAGCACGCCGGCGCGTCCCTGATCATGCGGATCGTGCACGTTATTTCCAACCTTGGCATTGGTGGTGCCGAGCTCAGCCTATGCGCTCTGGTCGAGCAGACCCAAGGCAAAGAGATCGATCACGTCGTCATTTCATTGCTGCCCAACGGGGCGTTGCGGCCGCGCCTGGAACTGGCTGGCGCGCGCGTCATCGAGCTTGCAGGTCAACGGGGTCTGGCCGGTGCCCTGCTGCTGCCTGGCCTCGGCGGCCATATTGCAAGCGCAAAGCCGGACATCGTCCATTCCTGGATGTACCATTCCAATATCGCAGCGATCGCGTTGAGGGAACTTCGCTATTTCAGCTGCCCATTGATCTGGTCGATCCGCCAGGGTCTTGACAATCCGACGCTCGACAGCGGACTGACTCGCGCGTTGATTTGGCTCGGTGCAAGGCTATCAGCCCATCCCGAGGTCGTCGTGTACAATTCGGACGATGCTGCGCGGACCCATGAGGCGATCGGGTATGCGGCCGGCCGTCGCCTGATCATCTACAATGGCGTCGATTGCCATCGCTTCAAGCCGCAGCCCGATGCCCGCTCGGCGCTTCGCGCGCAATTGGACCTCGCACCGGGCACCATTCTCATCGGTCGGGTCGCGCGCTATTCTCCGATGAAGGATTTCGACACGCTTTTGGGGGCCTTTCGGAAAGCCCTGAACACGCTGCCGTTCGCGCGTCTGCTGCTGGTCGGAACCGACATCAGCCAAGCCAACCAGCAACTCGTCGCCCTGTGCCGCCGGCATGGCTGCCTCGATCAGGTTCTTTTCATGGGGCCGCGGCTGGACATCGAGCAGGTCTACCCGGCGCTCGATCTGCTGGTGTCCTCCTCGAGCGCCAACGAAGGATTTCCCAATGTCGTCGCCGAGGCCCTTGCGAGCGGCACCCTGGTCGCGTCGACGTCGAGCGGCCAGAGCGATCTGATCCATGGCGGCGCGCATCGCGTCGTCCCGCCCCGCAACGAGGACGCCTTGTGCGAAGCGATGGTGGACCTGGCAGGGCTTGCTCTGACAGCGCTTGGCGCCGAGGAGATCAAGCAGCTATCCGGGCAGGGTCGACGTTTCGTCGAGGCCAATTTCTCGATCGATGCCTTCGCACAGACGCACCTTCTTTTGTATCAGGATTTGCTTGGGCGGTCCGCGGTGGCGCCGCACTGTCTTGATGCAAAGACGCTTGCCCGGGACGGCGACGAGGTCAGGAATTAGAAGTCTAGCAGTCCCATCGCTCGCGCCATGCCTCGAACATCAGCACGTCCCACAACAGATATTGCCAGTTGCGCCGCCCCGCCAAATGCTCCTGCCAGCGGCCGCGAACAAGTCCTGCATCGATCAGGCCGCTGCCATCGATTCGCGAGAGCAGGCTCTCCGCCCATTCGCGCAGCGGCCCTTTCAGCCAGTCGCCGAGCGGAATGCCGAAGCCCATCTTGGGCCGCTCGATCAGTTGTCGTGGCACGTGGCGGTAGAGCACCTGGCGCGCGAGCCATTTGGTGGTGCCGCCGCGTATCCTGGCCGAGTGCGGCAGCCGCCAAGCCAGCTCGATGACGCGATGGTCCAACAGCGGCACGCGCGCTTCCAGCGCGACCGCCATGCTGGCGCGGTCGACTTTCGTCAGAATGTCGTCCGGCAAATAGGTGACGAGATCGAGGTATTGCATCCGGTCTAGCAGATGAGGAAAATCGCCGCTGACCGAGGCATCCCACAAAGGTCCTCGCGGCTCGCTCCCACCGGGTACGACTTCGTCAGGCTCCCAGTGGCTCACAAGGCGACGGTAGATGTCATCGGCATCCTGCGACTTCAACACCTTGGCCGCCTTGTGGAGCTTGTCGCCGAGCAGCGGCGGCAGCAAATTCCGCGGCAATGCCCGTCCCAGCCGGTCCCAATTGTCGGTGCTGACCGCCGTAATGCCGGCAGCCACCGTTTCCCGGACCGCTTGCGGCATCGGCGACAGCGCCCGCTGGAAGCGGGAGGCGACCTGATAGCGGTTATAGCCTGCGAACAGTTCATCGCCGCCATCGCCGGACAAAGCCACCGTGACGTATTTCCGCGTCATCGCCGAAACCAGATAGGTCGGGATCTGAGACGAATCGGCGAACGGCTCGTCATACATTTCGGCGAGCCGTGGAATCGCGTCCATTGCCTCGCGCGCGGTCACCGTCAACTCCGTGTGCTCGGTGCCGAGGTGTCGTGCAATCACGGATGCATAGGGCGCCTCGTTGTAATCCAGGTCTTCGAAGCCAATCGAGAAGGTCTTCACGGGTCCGGCGTTCGCAGCTTTCATCAGGGCGACGACGAGAGAGGAATCGACGCCGCCAGACAGGAAGGCGCCGAGCGGGACGTCGGCCATCATCCTTTTGCCGACCGCATCGGTCAGCAACGCCTCCATGCGATCGGTCAGTGCGGCATCATCTTCGTGCAGCGGATTTTGCAGGCCGCTGACCGCAACATTCCTCGCATCCCAGAATTTTTCGAACCGGGGCTCGCCGCTGAAGGGAAGCGTCAGAATCGTTCCGGGCTCGAGTTTCCAGACGCCCTCATAGATCGTGTGGGGCGCAGGGACATAGCCATGCCGCATGAAGGCCGCGACCGCGCCGGGCTTGATGCGCGGTATCCAGCCCGGGTGTTCGCGCAACGCCTTCAGTTCCGAGCCGAACATGAAGAGATCCGCGAACTTCGCCCAGTAGACCGGCTTGATCCCGACGCGGTCGCGGACGAGGGTCAAGGTTCGCTCCTGCCTGTCCCAGACGGCGAGCGCGAACATGCCGATCAATCTCTTGGCCGTCGCGCTCATGCCATGCTGGGCAATCGATTCCAGAATAACCTCGGTGTCCGAGTGACCGCGAAATCGAACACCTTTGGCTTCGAGTTGGGCGCGAATTTCTAGATGGCTGTAGACCTCGCCGTTGTAGGTGATGACAAAGCGTCCGTTTGCGGACGTCATTGGCTGATGGCCGGCCGGAGAAAGATCGACGACGGCGAGCCTGCGGTGGATGAGCGCTGCGCCGGCTTCCGGATCGATCCAGACGTCATGCCCATCCGGTCCCCGGTGTGCGAGACTGACATCCATCGCGCGCGCGATCTTCTCGATCTGATCAAGGGACGCTCGATGTGCCGAATCGGCGACGAAGCCAGCGATGCCGCACATTGTCAGGTCGTTTTTCTGTTGGAGGAGATAGACCGGCCTGCAGGATAACGCATGGTCACCTAGAACTTTGATGTCGCCGTGAGGATGATGGTCCGAGAGGCCGAATTGGTCGGTTGTGTTCGCCTAGCTTTGAAGTTTGTCGCGTAAGGCAGCCTCCAACCCTCGGCGATCATGCCATAGCTCCGGGGCAGGTTGGCAACGAAAATGAAGGCCGGCAGGATGAGGGCGGAAACTCCGGCAACGCTCAGTGTCCGCCCTTGCAGTCCCCGGAGTTGGGTGGCTAAACAGTCGGCAGAACGGCGTCAATGATGTCCGAAGAGCTTGGGATCGTTTATGTCACATGGCCGCAAGATCGCCGTCATTGGGCTGGGTTATGTCGGGTTGCCCGTCGCCACGGCTTTCGCGCGTGCCGGCGCTGCCGTGGTGGCCTTCGATATCGATCCGACGCGCATCCGGGAGTTGAGAGAGGGGAAAGACCGGACGCGGGAGGTCGAATCCTCGGACCTCGGATTCCCTTCTCTGAGCTTGACAAACGACGCGGCAGCGCTTCGCGATGCCAATTTTTTCATCGTGACTGTTCCGACTCCAATCGATGCGGCGCGCAGGCCGGATCTCAGTGCGATGCACGAGGCGTCGCGCCTCGTCGGCGCCGCGCTTGGGCGGGGCGACATCGTGGTCTACGAATCGACGGTCTACCCGGGGGCCGTTGAAGAGGAATGTCTTCCGATTCTGGAGAAAGTCTCCGGATTGAGAGGAGGCTCGGAATTTCATATTGGATATTCGCCCGAACGCATCAATCCCGGCGACAGGCAGCACCGGTTCGAGACCATCACCAAGGTGGTGTCGGCGCAGGACGCCAGCACGCTCGACATCATTGCCGTGGTCTACGGATCGGTGGTCACCGCCGGCATTCATCGCGCGCCCTCGATCAAGGTCGCCGAAGCCGCCAAAGTCATCGAGAACACCCAGCGCGATCTCAACATCGCATTCATGAACGAGCTGTCTCTGATCTTTCAGGCACTCGATATCGATACCGGCGACGTGCTGGCGGCGGCGCGGACAAAATGGAATTTCATGCCGTTCCAGCCGGGACTGGTCGGCGGTCACTGCATTGGCGTCGATCCCTATTACCTGACCTATCGCGCCGAAAGGGCCGGCTACCATCCGGAGGTCATCTTGGCCGGCCGGCGCATCAATGACGGCATGGGGCAGCGCGTCGCGCGCGAATGCGTACGCGGACTGCTGCGCCGGAAGACGCAAGGCGGAGTCGTCACCGTTCTCGGGCTGACCTTCAAGGAGGATGTCCCGGACATGCGGAACTCCCGCGTCATCGATATCATTCGGGAGCTGCAGTCGTTCGGCCTGGCAGTGCAGGTGCACGACCCTATGGCGGACGCCGCCGACGCGAGCCGCGAATATGGCCTGACCCTGCTGGAGCTCGACGCGCTCGAGCCCGCGGATGCTGTCATTCTGGCCGTCGCCCATGAGGTCTATGTCGACGGCGGCTGGCCGCTGGCCCAACGCCTGTTGCGTGACGGAACGGGCCTTGTGCTCGATGTGAAGATGCGGCTTGATCGCGGCTCGCGGCCTGCCGGTATCGAGCTTTGGCGGCTCTGAGGATCGATCGAAAAGATGCCGAACGAAATCATACTGGTCACCGGAGCTGCGGGCTTCATTGGATTTCATGTCGTCCAGCGCCTGCTGTCTGCCGGCCGCGCTGTGGTCGGCCTGGACATCGTCAACGAGTACTACGATCCAGCACTGAAAGAGGCGCGCCTGGACATCCTGAAACGCGATCCCGGGTTCAGCTTTGCGAAGCTCGACCTGACGGACCGGGCGGCGATCAAGGCGCTGTTCGTGCAGCATCGCTTTCCAGCCGTCATTCATCTCGCAGCCCAGGCGGGCGTCCGCTATTCACTCGAAAACCCTCACGCCTACGTCGATTCAAATCTCGAGGGCTTTATCAACGTGCTGGAGGGATGCCGCCACAATGGATGCAGCCACCTGCTGTTTGCGTCGTCGTCCTCGGTGTACGGCGCCAACACCAAGCTGCCGTTCTCCGTGCACGACAATGTCGATCATCCGATCAGCCTCTACGCCGCATCCAAGAAGGCCAATGAGCTGATGGCGCATTCCTACAGCCATCTCTATCGCCTTCCCGCGACCGGCCTGCGGTTTTTCACGGTCTATGGCCCCTGGGGGCGTCCGGACATGGCGATGTTCATCTTCGCCAAAGCCATCCTCGCAGGATTGCCGGTCAGGCTGTTCAACCACGGCAAAATGCGGCGCGATTTTACCTATGTCGACGATGTCAGCCAGGCGGTGGTTCGTCTCATCGACCGTCCGCCGGCCGGCCGGACGGACTGGGATGCGAGCCGGCCCGACCCCGCCACCAGCCGGGCGCCCTGGCAAATTTACAATATCGGCAATAATCGCCCGGAAGATTTGACATATGTGGTAGCGCTTCTGGAGAAGGAATTGGGCAAGCCGGCGATCAAGGAAATGCTGCCGATGCAGTCGGGCGACGTCGAGGCGACCTATGCCGATGTCTCCGATCTCGAACGTGACATCGGCTTCCGACCGTCGACGTCGATCGAGGACGGTATTGCCCGCTTTGCGCAATGGTATCGTGAGTTTCATGGGTTGTAGCAGCAGGTCACGATGAGCAGACGAATCATTCCCCTGATCATGTGCGGCGGGGCCGGGACAAGGCTGTGGCCGGCTTCGCGCGAGGTCCGTCCGAAACAGTTCCTGTCGTTGTTCGGGGCGCGCTCGACATTTCAGGACACGCTGACTCGCGTTTCGGATTCATCCTTGTTCGAACGTCCCATCATCATCACCAACGTGGCCTACCGCTTCATGGTGCAGGAACAGCTTGCCGAGATCAACGCCGAGGCCGACGTCCTGCTGGAGCCGATGCGGCGCGATTCGGGTCCCGCGATCGCTGCCGGCGCTGCCTTCGCGCAAACGCGCGATGAGGCCGCCGTGGTGCTCGCGCTCGCCGCCGATCATGTCGTCGGCGATACCGCGGCTTTCGTCGCGGCTTGCCGCCAGGGGCTGGTTGCGGCGGAAGCGGGGCGCATCGTGACGTTCGGCATCAAGCCGGAGCGCGCGGCGACCGAATACGGCTATATCAACCCGGGCGATGTCGTGTCCGGTGAGGTCCGGGCAGTGGCGAAATTCGTCGAGAAACCGGACCAGGCCAAGGCGACCGAATACATCATGGCCGGCTATCTCTGGAACAGCGGCAACTTCATGTTCCGCGCCTCCGTCCTGCTCGACGAGTACCGCAACGTCGATGCAGCCAGCGTGCAGGCGGTTAGCGATGCCGTGACCAGAGCGGGGCGCGATCTCGGGTTCATCACGCTCGATCCGGAGGCATTCGGGTCGGCCAAGCCGATCTCGATCGACTATGCGGTGATGGAGAAAACCGCCCGCGCAGCGGTGGTGCCGGTCTCCTGCGGCTGGTCCGACGTCGGGTCCTGGTATGCCGTTTGGGAATTGTCCGTCAAGGATGCGCAGGGCAATGCCGCGCAGGGCACCGCGGTGTTCGAGGATTCCCGCAACTGCAATGTCGCGACCGACAGGGCGCTGGTGGCGCTGGAAGGCGTCGATGATCTGGTTGTGGTCGCAACGCAGGACGCGGTGCTGGTATCACGGCAGAAGGATGCCAACGGGCTGAAGCGGCTGTTTGCAAAAGTGAAGAAGGTAGCCCCTCAGGTCGCCGAAGAACACCTCAGGGTGCATCGCCCCTGGGGCAGCTACCAGTCGGTCGACAATGGCGAACGGCACCAAGTCAAGCGTATCGTGGTCAAGCCGGGCCAGCGGCTCTCGCTGCAAAGGCATTATCACCGCTCCGAGCACTGGATCGTGGTGCGCGGCGCGGCGCGCGTCACAGTCAACGAGGCGGTCAAGACCGTGCATGAGAACGAATCGATCTATATCCCGATCGGCGCCGTGCACCGGCTGGAAAACCCGGGCAAGATCCTGCTGGAGCTGATCGAGGTCCAGACCGGCAGCTATCTCGGCGAGGACGATATCATCCGGATCGAGGACGACTACCGGCGCAGTTGAGGCACCTGAACAGGCTTACCCGCGAGAGCGACTATTCACCTGTCTCCGGCCCGGGGGACTGCAGCAGACGGCGAGCAACTGGTCTCGAATCAGCGCAACTATGTTAGATTCTCCGGGCAATTTCCGGAGAACCGCACTTGCAAAGCACCATCGGCTCCCGCGCCTTTCAGAACGCGAGACTGCAGAAGAAATCCAGGAAGCAGGCCGAGGCTCTGCTGCTGACCGCGGTCGCGGCCTATCGCCAGGGCAGACATTCCGAAGTTCAGACGCTGTGCCGGCAAATCCTGAAGGACTTGCCCGAGCATTTTGACGCGTTGCGTCTGCTTGGAGTTTCCGAGCTGGATTGCTGCCATTACGAACAGGCGGAACGGTTTCTGGCGCTGGCGGTGTGCGTCGAGCCGCGCTCGGCGGAAACGCTTTCCAACCTGGGCTTGGCGCTGTTCCACCAGAAGCGCTATGGCGAGGCCCGTGGAGTCCTGGAGAGGGCGGTCGCGCTCGATCCGAACTCTCCGACTGCGCTGACCAATCTCGGCAACGCGCTGATGCGGTCGGCTCAGCCCGAAGAGGCGGTCGCTGCGCACGACCGGGCGATCCGTGCCAAGCCCGACTACGGCGACGCCTATTGCAACCGCGGCATGGCCCTGTTGGTGCTCGATCGGCTGCAGGAGGCGGTGCAGAATTTCGATCGCGCCCTGTCGTTGCAGCCGCGCCATCTGCAGGCCGCGGTCGGCAAGGGCATGGTGAGTCTCAACCTTCGACACTTCGAGGCGGCGCACCGCGCCTTCGACGCGGCCCTTGCGATCAAGCCGGACATGGCCGAGGTCCTGGCGCATCGCGGCCGGCTCCATCTGCAACTGGGCCAATTCAGCCTGGCGCACGCCGATTACGACGCAGCTCTCAAGCTCGATCCCGCGCTGGAAACTGCCTGGCGCGGCAAGGCCCAATTGAGCCTTCTTACCGGCAACGTGGCGCAGTCGATCCTGGCCTGCAACAAGGTGCTCGAGCAAAATCCGCGCTCGGAGATCGCCATCACGCTATTGGGGGCCTGCCACTTCCAACAGGGAGACACCGCGACGGCGATCGACCTCTTCGACCAGGCCCTGGCCATCAAGCCTGACTATGACGATGCCATCATGAAGAAGATCTTCGGGCTTGATTTCATGCCGGACGCCGATTTTGCGGTGCAGCAGGCGGTGCGGAGAGAATGGTGGGACAGGATCGGCATCAAGGTCCCGCGCGTGCAATTGCGACACTCCAGTCGGGATCCAGACAAGCGGATTGTCGTCGGCTACGTCTCTTCCGATTTCAGGGGCCACTCGGCCGCACTCGCGTTCCTGCCGGTGCTGCGCCACCATGACCGAAGCGCGTTCGAGGTCGTTTGCTATTCCTGTTCTCCGATCCGCGACACGATGACGGATCAAGCCCGCTCAGTGGCCGACATTTGGGTCAGCGATGCTTGGCAGCTCTCGGATGAGGAGCTTGCGGACCGGATCCAGTCCGATCGTGTCGACATCCTTGTCGACCTCTCGGGTCATTCGGCCGGCAACCGGCTCACCATTTTCGCCCGCAAGCCCGCGCCCATCCAGGTTTCGGCGTGGGGAAATCCGACCGGGACGGGTCTTCCGACCATCGATTATGTGTTGGCTGATTCGGTCTTCATACCGGAATCGGCGCGGCACTTGTTCGTTGAACGCATCTACGATTTGCCGTGCTTTCTCATGATGGAGCGACCGTCGGGCCTGCAACCGTCGGCTCTGCCAATGCTCCGAAACAAGCACGTTACGTTTGGCGTCTTCAATAGGATCGACAAGATCTCCGACGGCGCATTGGCGCTATGGTCGAAGCTGCTGCAGGCGATTGCCGGATCGCGAATCGTAATCAAGCACGGCGCGCTCGACGATCCGTTCCTGCGTGACGGTTTGATCGGCCGTTTTGTGACTCACGGCGTTGCTCAGGAGAGCGTCACCTGTATCGGGGCGACGCCGCGCCCCGACCATCTCGCGGCTTTCGCAAACATCGATATCTCTCTCGATCCGTTTCCGCAAAATGGCGGCGTCAGCAGTTGGGAATCGCTCTACGCTGGAGTCCCCGTTGTGACCAAATTGGGCAACGCGCCTTCGGCGCGCTCCGCGGCCGCGATCCTGAACGGCATCGGTCTGGACGACTGGGTCGCCGACGACGATGACGGCTATCTCGCGATCGCGCAGAAATATGCGTCGATGCCCTCGCATTTGGAGAAGCTGCGGGCGGAATTGCCCGCCAGGATCGCGAGCTCCCCAGCGGGAAATATCGAGATCTATACGCGCAGGGTCGAGGCCGGTTATCGGCAATTCTGGCGCGACTATTGCCTCTCGAATCCCGCGTAGGCAGTTTCGACACGATGTCTTACCGGACCCATGCCATGACCAGCGAGACCAGCGACATGGCAGGGCGAGTTCAACGCGGTCCGGGCGCGAAAGCGGATCGCCGGTCGCGCAGAGATTGACGAAGCATCTCACCCCGATGCCGACGTATTGAAACCGCACAATATTCTGCCACTATTGTCGTCCCAAAATCCGGCCGCCAGCGGCCAGACTTCAAATTCAGCTTGTCGGTCTCCCCCTGGGTTGCTTTGATTTCGATGGTGCCATAGGGAAGACCATGCGTCATGCTTCGACCGCAAGGCGTTGAAGGGGGTGCGGACGCTGCTCTGTCTGCGATCGAATGCTTATATCTGGAGCGCGTGAGCGCGTTGAAAGCTGCGCCATGACCCGTCTGGATCTCCTCGAAGCCGAGTCCATCTATGCGATCCGCGAGGCTTACGCGAAGCTGTCGCCGCTCGGCATGCTGTGGTCGATCGGAAAGGACAGCAATGCGGTGCTCTGGATGATCCGCAAGGCCTTCTTCGGTCGCGTGCCGTTTCCGATGCTGCTGCTGGATACCGGAAACGAACTGCCCGAGGTCTATGCGTTCCGCGATCGCTACGTGAAAGAGTGGGGGCTCGACTACATCAATGTCGAATGCCCCCCGGTGGAGGCGACCGATCCGACCTTGCCGCCCGGCGCCCGCTCGGCTGCCCGCAAGACCCTTGGCCTGAAACGGACCCTCGAACAACATGGATTTCAAGGGATCATTCTCGGCATCCGCCGCGACGAGCAGGCAGTACGCGCCAAGGAGCGCATCTTCAGCCCCCGCGACGGCAGCGGCGATTGGGATGTTCGCGACCAGCCTCCGGAATTCTGGAACCAGTACACGACCGACATCCTGCCAGGATCGCATGTCCGCGTACATCCGATCCTGTAC
>NZ_JBAURI010000755.1:0-5157 GCF_049581145.1 Bradyrhizobium sp. | reverse complement strand
CCATGTCATCGCACTCACGGAGGGCTGAGCGGCCCCTCGCGATCACGACCTGGCAAAATCTCGGCGAAGTCTCGAAGTGTCGCTGCGCAATGTTGCGCGGGTAAAAGAACCCTCGCTCCGGGAGTGGATGGGAGAGCGCTCACCGGGACGATGTCGACATTCTGGATCTGCGCGCCAGCGACTGTCGCCGGAGCGGCCTTCGCTGGTGCAGCGTATCTGGTGCTATCTAGTGCAACGTATCTTCGGCCGTGTGCCTCAACCGCTCGATCTGATCCTTCACCATCAATTTTCGGCGCTTCAATTCGACTATTTGCAGGTCGTCCGTTGAAAGGTGTACGAGAGCGTCATGCAATTCGTTCTCAAGAATTTGGTGTTTCCGTTCCAGTTCAACGAGATGCGCCTGAATTGCCATTCGAAACCTCCTCGGTAGGATTGAACCTCAGATTCGACACAAGGTCTCGGAGTGTACACGACTCGCATGATCTGTCGATGGGGATCGGGATTCACCAACGTTCATATTTAGGTAGTATGTGTAACGAAGCGTGAGTAAGTAATGACTGGCCTTTCGACGCCCCCCAACCTCGGGTTAGCCACAGATTATGCGGCGTTGCCGTCATATTGGCTGCTTGCGGACGGGGCCGACAGGAACGATATTTCCCACAGGCTTTCCGGGGCGTTTCGCAATCTCATCGCGTTTTTCAGCTATCGTACGACATGACCAAGGAAGATGAGCGCGAACTGCAGACCGAACTCGCACGGCTGCAGCAGGAGCACCGCGATCTGGACGCGGCGATCGATGCATTGCATCAATCGCCGGCGCCGGATTTGTTGCGCCTGCAACGATTGAAGAAGCGCAAACTCCAGCTCCGCGACCGCATCGCCTTCATCGAAGACCAGATCACGCCGGATATCATCGCCTAGAGCGAGATGGCTTCATATCGACGCGTCCTGCGTCACCTCAACCAGCACTCCCGTGATCTGCATCGCGTTGTAGGGCTTGGGCAAAAACCGGCCGCCTTCCGGCAGGTCGTCTTCATGGATGTGGGAAAGGCCTGAGGTCGCGATGATCTTGATCGGCGGCCAGCGGCCCCGAACCGCGCGCGCGAGCTTCAAGCCGTCCATCGAGCCCGGCATCTGAATATCGGTAAAGACAACGGCGATGTCGGCGCGCGCTTCCAGAATCGCGATCGCTTCATCGGCGCTGCCGGCTTCGATCACCAGGAAACCGGCGGCCTGGATCATGTCAGCTGCATCCAGGCGGAGCAGGAAATCGTCCTCGACCACCAGCACCACGGGTCTTGGCTCGACGGGACCCATTCCTCAGCCTCCCCTGCATCTAGCTTAAGTGCAGGATTTTGTTTTCGTTCCCATCTGCTGCCCAAAGCTTTAGCAGGGCCGCTGGCGGGAAGATTCCTGCTGCGGCACCGGCTAAGCTGCTTGACTCCAAGAGAACAAAATAGGAACATCAAGACACGACTTCATCAGCCGCTTTTGGAGTTTTCGCCATGTCCGCACCCGCTTCGACGTTCGACCACAGCCACTATGAACAGGCCTGCGACCAGGCGATCTCCATGTGTGACGGGAATTTGCGCAGCACGATCAAGGCGCTCATCATGGCCAACGAATATCTGGAAGTCGAACTGCTGGAACTGCAGGCGGCGATCTCATCCGGCTGCATGCCCAAGGAGTCGTCCAAGGCGGCCTCGTCCAACCCGCCGTCCAAGGCTTTGCCGAAGAGCATGTCGGAGTCATTGCCGGACAGAGCCAGCGATGCGGCATGACGAGACCCGGAGCGTCCGCGATGGCCGAGATCACCTATTATGTGGCACTCCCGTTCCTGCAGGACGACAACGGTTCGCCGGTCGCGGGCCCGGCCGAGGAATGCCAGACATCGACAACCGCGCTGCGGCGCGCTGAGATGTTGGCGCGGGCTGCCGGCCATGTCGGTGCCGTAGCGTTCAGCCGCACCGGCGATCCCATGCTCGGCGAGTTCAAAGAAGCCCGGCTGCTGCGAACATTCGGCCAGGTGCCGGATGATCTCAGCGCACTTTAACTGTCGGGACCGCCTCGGTCTCGTGCCGCCTCTGCGCCTTCCGCAGGTACATCGCGGCGTCGGCCTGTTCGAGCGCGCGGGCCGCTTCCGTCTGCGGCGTAAGGGTCGCAACGCCGGCGGATGCTCCGGCCGTCACCCTGCTGCCGTCGAACACGAAGGTGAGTTGGTCGATCGCCAGCTCCAGCGCCGCCGCTTTCGCTCGCGCGTCGGTCTCGCTGAGATTCCATATCAGCAGGGCGAACTCATCGCCGCCGAGCCGCCCGACCACGTCGGAGGCACGCACCTGGCCGGTCACCGCGGCCACGATCGCTTTCAGCACCTGATCCCCCGCGGCATGCCCGAAGACATCGTTGATCGGCTTTAAGCGATCGACGTCGAGCACGATCAGCGCCCCACTGGCATGGTAACGCTTGATGTAGGCGATGGAGCGCTGCAGCGCGCGCTCAAAGCCGCGCCGGTTGGGAATGCCGAGCAGGAAATCGGTGTCCGCCGAGGCCTGCAGTTCCTCGACCCGCCGGAGCGCCTGCGCCAGTTCCCCTCTGAGCTGCCGGATGGTCGCCTTGTCATCAATCTTTTCTCGGGCCTTTCCGCTGGTCCTGCGTTTGGTCTTTCCTTTGCCCTTGGCCCCATCCTGCGCCGCAGCCGACCGCGGCGTGGCCACCTTGCGCGCTGCGGGACGGCGCCTGTTAGCTCCCCGCGCCGATGCAATGGTTTTCCCTTTCATGGGTTTCCTAGGCATGGGCCTGCGCTATTGATTGCTTGAGCACGATCTCTCGAAAAGCGGTGCCGGCTCCCTCGGAATCTGGCTGAGGCATATGTTTCCGGATCGTGCTCTGGGGCTTGCCGGTATTCATCAAGACAGGATAGTTCATTCCCACTCCTTTGCCATGCCTTGCCGTTGTCGGGCCTGAACCTATAATCCGGCCTATCTTTCTGGATTCCCGAGAAGAATTGTAGATATGACCGCCCCCGTCGCCATCATCATGGGAAGCCAGTCGGACTGGGATACCATGCGTCACACGGCCGAAACATTGGTTGAGCTCGGCATCGACGCCGACACGCGCATCATCTCAGCCCATCGTACCCCTGAACGGTTGTTTGTTTTCGCCAAGGCCGCCAAGGCGGCCGGTTTCAAGGTCATCATCGCCGGCGCCGGCGGGGCAGCGCATCTCCCGGGGATGACCGCGTCGCTGACCGAACTGCCCGTGTTCGGCGTTCCCGTCGAGTCAAAGTCGCTCGCTGGGGTCGATTCGCTGTATTCCATCGTGCAGATGCCCGCTGGCGTGCCGGTCGGCACGCTGGCGATCGGCAAGGCCGGCGCCATCAATGCCGCCCTGCTCGCGGCAAGCGTACTTGCGCTCAATGATCCGGCGCTGGCCGAAAGGCTCATCGCTTGGCGCAAGCAGCGGACCGCGGAGGTCGCCGAGCGTCCGGAGGACCAGCCGTGACCCGGTCCGGTCAGGTGAAACTGAAACCCGGCGACACCGTCGGAATCCTCGGCGGCGGGCAGCTCGGCCGGATGCTGGCGATGGCTGCAGCGCGACTTGGCCTGCGCTGCCAGGTGTTTTCGCCGGATCCGGACTCGCCGGCTTTCGACGTGGTCCTGAACGCGACTTGCGCCGAATATGCCGATGTCGAGGCGCTGGAGCTGTTCGCCAACGACGTCGACGTCATCACCTACGAATTCGAAAATGTTCCCGCCGCCGCCGCGATGGTTCTGGACGCGCGGCGCCCGGTGCTGCCCAATCGCAAGATCCTGGAAACTACTCAGGACCGGCTGGCGGAGAAGGATTTCGTCAAGCGGCTGGGGATCGGCACCGCTGACTATGCCGACGTCTGTTCGGCGTCGTCGCTGCAAACCGCGATCTCGCGCATCGGGCTGCCTGCCGTGATCAAGACACGGCGCTTCGGCTATGACGGCAAGGGCCAGGCGATCATCCGCGCGGCGGACGATATCGACCGCATCTGGACCGAGCTCGGTACCAGATCAGCAATTCTCGAGGCTTACGTTCCCTTCGAGCGCGAGGTCTCGGTGATCGCCGCGCGATCAGCCGATGGCCATATCGAATGCTTCGACGTCACCGAGAACGAGCACCGCGACCATATCCTGAAGATCTCGCGCGCCCCAGCCGCGATCCCTGCGGAACTCGCGGAACAGGCGCGTTCGATCGCAGCTGGGATCGCCGATGCGCTCGACTATGTCGGGGTGCTCGCGGTCGAGATGTTCGTGCTGGCCGGCGATGGCCCCAAGATCCTGGTCAACGAGATCGCGCCGCGGGTGCATAATTCCGGACATTGGACCCTCGATGGCGCGTCGATCTCGCAATTCGAGCAGCACATTCGCGCCATCGCCGGCTGGCCGCTCGGCAAACCGGTCCGTCATGGCCACGTCACCATGACCAACCTGATCGGGGACGAGATCAACGATTACGTACAGTGGCTGACCGTTCCGGGCGCGACCGTGCACCTCTATGGCAAGGGCTCGCCACGTCCAGGCCGGAAGATGGGCCATGTGACCCAAGTCGACTAACCCAAATCGACTAACCCAAATCGACTGACCCAAGTCCACTGACCCAAGTTCACTGACCCAGGTCCACTGACCCAAGTCCACGACCTAAGCCGCCGTGTCGCCGGAAGCCGGCTGATTGGCCATGCCGGTTGATTCGCCACGAGAGCAAGGTTTTGCCGCCGAAATCGCATGTAATTGTGTTTCGAGCGGTAGACATCTGCGGTTTTGTCTGATACATCCGCGCCCTCAAGGTTAAGGGCGAGGCCTTTTGCCAGCCCTTGGCGCTTACCCGATTCCATACCGATACTGAAAAGAGGATGCCGCGTGCAGGTTCTCGTTCGCGATAACAATGTCGATCAAGCTCTGAAGGCGCTGAAGAAAAAGATGCAGCGCGAGGGCATCTTCCGCGAGATGAAGCTCCGCGGTCACTACGAAAAGCCTTCCGAGAAGAAGGCACGCGAAAAGGCCGAAGCCGTGCGCCGGGCGCGCAAGCTCGCCCGCAAGAAACTGCAGCGCGAAGGCCTGCTTCCGATGAAGCCGAAAATCGTCCCGGGCGCGCCGCGCTCGGCCGGCTGAACTCCGGACGGACGTTTTG
>NZ_JBAURI010000754.1:0-6408 GCF_049581145.1 Bradyrhizobium sp. | reverse complement strand
TTGGCGTGCTGGAGCGGTGTGGCCTGCGTATTCATCTTCGACCGCATGCTGCACACGTGACGACCCCGGCCGATTTCAACCGGCTGTTTCCGGCGACGGGCGGCGCGCTGTACGGCCGCAGCTCGCACGGATGGACCGCTTCGTTTCAGCGTCCGGGGGCGCGAACCCGGATTCCGGGATTGTATCTGGCGGGGGGCAGCACCCATCCGGGACCGGGCGTGCCGATGGCGGCGCTGTCCGGCCGTTCGGCGGCTGGCTGCCTGGTGGCGGACTTCGGTTCGACCAGCCGGTCGCCAAGAATGGCTATGCCTGGTGGTACGTCGATGCGTTGAGCGACGACGGACAGAACGGCATTACCATTATCGCCTTCATCGGCAGCGTTTTCTCCCCCTACTACGCCCTTGCGCGGCGCAAAGGCCCGGCCGATCCGCTCAATCATTGCGCCATCAACGTCGCGATCTACCGCAAGCGCGGCAGTCATTGGGCCATGACGGAACGGCCGCGCAACGCCCTCGGCCGAACCTCCGATCGCCTGAGCGTTGGCCCCAGCAACCTTGCCTGGGACGGCAAGTCGCTCACGATTCACATCGACGAGATCGCCGTGCCCATTCCGGGACGCATCCGGGGCGCGGTGCGCGTGGTTCCAACCGCAATCACGGCACAGGCATTCACGCTGAACAACGATGGCAATCATCTGTGGTGGCCGATCGCACCGTGCGCGCGGGTCCAGGTGCAGCTCGATCATCCGCGGCTTCGCTGGCAAGGCGACGGCTATTTTGACATGAACCGCGGCGACGCGCCGCTCGAACAGGGTTTTGCCGATTGGCAATGGGCGCGTGGCGCCACACGGGACGGCGCGTCGATCATCCTCTACGAGGCCCGGCGCCGCGATGCCAGCCGCGTCGATCTCGCAATGACCTTCGATCCGCAAGGACGGATGCAGGCATTCGAGCCACCGTCCACGGTGGAGCTGAGGCGCACGGCTTGGCAGATCGGACGCAGCATCCGCAGCGAGGACACCGCACACGTCATCCGGACGCTCGAAGACGCCCCGTTCTACGCGCGGTCGGTGATCGCCGCAAAGCTGCACGGCGAACCCGCGATCCTGATGCACGAGAGCCTGTCGCTCGACCGTTTCCGGATGCCCGTGGTACAGGCGATGCTGCCGTTCCGAATGCCGCGGTCTTGGAGATAGGATGCCTGGCGACAGGGTTTTGGCGATAGGAATTACGCCGCCGGGTCTTTTTGCTTCGCTCTCTCAGCCTCTTTCTTCCGGTCCAGCCGCCGCCCGACCAGTTCGAGAACGCCCCAGGCCATGGCGAACAGCGCCACCACGAAGAATTCCGTAAATCCGAGATAGCGCTCCATGGCCTGTCCCTTCAGGCATTGCTCTCGAACAATTACCGGTTCAAAGCGCGGCCGGTTTCAAGTTCGCTTATCGGATCGCGCCGCGCAGAAGCTGATCGCGCCGTTCAAGCCGGGCGAACAGATCGATGACCCAGACCGCCCGATCCTCGATCGTCCGGGCCCCGGCCTTCGCGGGTTGCACCGCTTCGCGCGGCGGCGTTGCCTCGATCGCCTCGATCAGGAAACGCGTTTCGTCGAGCTCGTCCGCCGGCGCGATTCTCCGTGCGGCGAGCCATTCCGTCTCCAGCAACAGCGCCGTGCGCGCCAGCACCACGAGCTTCCGACCAGCCGACACCACCGCCCGCTGCGAAATCGAATCGAGCCCCCGACGCTCCAGCTCGCGACCGATCTCGGCATAGAGCGCGCGTGCCGCGTAGATGCCGGGCCGGCAGGAGCGCGGCAGATGCTCGATCCCGAACGTGGCGCGGGCGTACAGGCTGTCGGCAACACCAAGCAGGCGCCGCACGATCTCGGCGATCGGTTTGGAAAATACCGGTTTCGCCAGCCATGCCTCCGGATCGACACCTGCGTCGCGCAGCCATGACAGCGGTAGATAAAGCCGGCCGGCCCGCGCATCCTCGCCGACGTCGCGGGCGATATTGGTGAGCTGCATCGCGACGCCGAGATCGCAGGCGCGTGCGACGATCGCCGGCGCGCGCTGCCCCATCACCAATGTCATCATGGCGCCGACCGTGCCGGCGACGCGCGCCGCATACGCATATAATTCCGGCAGCGTCTCGTAGCGGCGGCCTCCGGCGTCCCACGCAAGACCTTCAAGCAAGGCTTCCGGCAACTGGCGCGGTATCGAGAAACGCGCAACGACGTCGGCAAAGGCGCGATCGGCCGGACGATTCATCGGCTGGCCCATATAGGCGCGATCCAGCCGCGCCGTCAGGCGCTCGATTGCAGCCACAACATGGCCGCCGAGATCGACCGCGTCATCGGCGAGCCGGCAAAACGCATACAGCGCGATGGCGGGATCGGCCACTTTTCGCGGCAACACCAGCGAAGCCGCGTAGAAGGTGCGCGAGCCGCCCTTGAGCAGCGTGCGACAGGCAGCCATGTCGGCGGCATCAGTTGTCATGCGGTCTCCAGCTTCGAACGCGTCAGACTGCGCGCATCAGGAACGATGGAATCGAGAATGCGCGCGGAGGAGAGCACGCCGGGCAGGCCCGCCCCGGGATGGGTGCCGGCGCCCACCAGATACAGCCGATCGATGTCTTCGCTGCGGTTGTGCGGCCGGAACCACGCGCTTTGCGTCAGCACCGGCTCCAGTCCGAACGCGGCGCCGCGAAACGACGACAGCCGGTCGTGAAAATCCTGCGGCGTCAGCATGCGCGAGGTCACAATCGTGTCTTCCAGATCCGGCAGCACGGTATTGCCGAGTTCGCGGCCGATGGCGCGGCGATATTTTTCGGTTGCGACGTCCCAATCGATGCCGCTCTGCAGATGCGGGACCGGCGAAAGCACGTAAAAGGCATCGCAGCCTTCGGGCGCCAGCGACGGATCGGTGGCGGTCGGGCGATGCAGATACAGGCTGAAATCGTCGGCGAGTATCTTGCGTTCGAAGATGTCGGTCAGCAGTTCCTTGTAGCGCGGCCCGAGCAGGATGGTGTGATGCGGCACATCCCGATATTTGCGGCTCGTGCCGAAATACCAGACGAACAGGCTCATCGAATATCGCGCGCGCTCGATCCGCCTGTTGGTCCAGCGCGACCGCGCCGATGCCGGCAGCAGATGCCGGTAGGTCCACGCGGAATCGGCGTTGGAAACCACCATGTCGGCGTCGACGATCTCCCCGGACGCCAGCCGCACTGCACAGGCCGCGCCGTCCCTGACGATGATTTCGCGAACCTCTTGATTGCAATGGACCGCGCCACCCTGCCCTTCAATCAGCTTGACCAAGCCCTCGACCAGGCGCCCGGTGCCTCCCATGGCAAAATGCACCCCCCAGCGCCGTTCCAGGAAGCCGATCAGGCAATAGATCGAGCTTGCCGTGAATGGGTTGCCGCCGATCAGCAGAGGGTGGAAGCTGAACACGATCCGCAGCCGGGGATCGCGAAAGAAGCGCGAGACCAGGCTGTAGACGCTGCGATAGCTGGAGAGCCGGATCATCTCGGGTGCGATCCTGGCCATGTCGGTCCACTTGCTGAACGGCACGTCGCCGAGCTGTTCGAAGCCCGTCTTGAAGATCTCCTCGCTGGCCTTCATGTAGCCGTCATAGCCGCCGACATCGCCAGGGGACAATCGAGCGATCGCCGCGCGCATCGCGTCCGCGTCGCCGGAATAATCAAAGTGCGAGCCGTCCCGAAAGTGCATCCGGTAGAACGGCGACACTGGCACCAGCGTCACGTCATCGGACAGTTTGCGTCCGCAAAGCTTCCACAATTCCTCGAACAGGAACGGCGCGGTGACGATGGTCGGCCCTGCATCGAAGGTGAAGCCGTGCTGCCTGAAAACGTAGGCGCGGCCGCCTGGCGCATCGAGTTTTTCCAGCACGGTGACGCGATAGCCTTTCGCGCCCAGCCGTATCGCCGCCGCCAATCCGCCAAAGCCGCTGCCGATCACCACCGCATGTGGCTGGCCGCCCTCCAGGTCGGGCAGCGTCGAACGATGTGGGCCGGGATCGAGCATGGCCTGCACTGTAATTAATTATTGACAGTTGCCTAGCCCTAATATGTAAAAATATATTTACAGTCCGGTCGATCTCGACACGGCCGGAGAAGTCCGCGCCGCGTATGTCGTGATGAGATCCGCGATCCTCGACGGCTGTTCCTCATGCGCGAGATGACCGAGGCCGGGCAGATGTTCGATGGCGGCCTGCGGACAAATCTCGCGGACCTGTCGCGCCACGTCAGGCGAAATCGATCGGTCATTGCCGGCGGCCACGAGCAACAAGTTCGTCGTCAGCCGCGGCAAATCATGCAGCAGCGGCTGCAGCCGCCAGTTTGCCATCATCTGCAGCGCGGCTGCGACATGCGCGGGACTGCGCACCAGCTTGCGATAGAGCGCGATGCCGGCCGCGTCGACGGTCGAGCCGGTGTTGGCGATCAGCCGTTCGACGGCGGCGGGGTTCGACGCCTGCCAGGCGAACAGCCGCGGCACCAGCGGATTCATCACGAGCAACTGGGTGAGCGGCGAAATCAACTGGTTGGCGACGCCACCGAACGGCATGAACGCGCCGTTGAGGCTGACGAGAAGCTGCGGCGCAATTTTTCCGTCGAGACACATCCGCGCGAGAATCGCAGCGCCGGCGGAATGACCAACCGCGATCTCAGGCTTCACATCGAGAGCACGCAATAGCCCGCCCACGTCCGACGCCATGGCAGGCAG
Source organism: Bradyrhizobium sp. (assembly GCF_049581145.1). GTDB lineage: Bacteria > Pseudomonadota > Alphaproteobacteria > Rhizobiales > Xanthobacteraceae > Bradyrhizobium. The sequence continues at coordinate 1,668 of NZ_JBAURI010000754.1, read as the reverse complement.
CGACAGCCGGTGCGCGAGCAGCGGCTGGGTAAAACCGTGGCCGGGCAAATCCGGGGCTACGACCGTGAATTGCTGCGCGAGGATCGGCATCAGGCCGCGCCACGAATGCGTCGCAGCTCCAGTGCCGTGAAGCAGCAGCAGCGGCGGCCCCTGACCCATCCTCTGAACATGCCACCTGATGCCGGCGGCCTCGACGAAGGCGCTGGCCTGCCGGTTGGGCCAGTCGCCACCATCCCTGCTCCAGACCAGATCAGACATCCGCGGCGCGCTTTCAGGCAGGCAACTTCGCGCGCGCGAGAAACGCGTCGTAACTCCTCACGAAAGCGTCTCCCGCCTCGAAGTGCGGCATGGCACCGGTTTGAAAAACCTCGATGGTCCAGTTGGCGCGGCCTTCGACCGCCGTCTTGTTGCTGTAATCGACAAAATCGCCGCGCACGCCGTGCGACATCCAGACCGGCAATGTCAGCAATTGATAGATCCGCAGGATATCCCGGCTAAACAGGAACCCCGACACGAAGTAATAGGGCGCATGTTGCGCGCCCGGCTGATGCGTGGTCAGGTAGTCGTACTCGGCCAGGCCCTCGTCAATGTCGGGCGAGCCCCATGTCTTCCGCAAAAAAAACCGAATGCTGGCGCGGCTGGTCAGCAGGCGGAAGAATGCTTCGCTCCACAGTGGAAACTCGAAGAAGGCGTGCAGCCCCGGCATGCCGCGCGTGCCGTCGCGCTGTTCTGCCGTCTGGTCGCGGCTTCGAAATCCGGTCGGGCTGACCAGCGCCAGGGTGCGGAACGCGAGCGGCAGTTCAGTGACGGCACGCGCCAGAAACTCCGACGACAGCGAGACCGCGAGCGCGTCGATCGGGCCGCGACCGTGGACATACTGAATTTCCTTGACGCAAACGAGGATGGCGTCGGTCATCACGCGGACGCTGTAGTCGCGTTTGCCGCGCTCGGAATGGCCGAAGCCGGGAAGCTCCAGCGCATAGACCGTGCGGCTCTGGCGATAGTGCTCGTAAAGCGGCTTGATTTCGTAGGCCGAGCCTGCGGCGTTGATGCTGTGGAGCAGCAGCAGCGGAGGCGCGTTGCTCTCTGTCGCGGGACCGGCGGCGTAGTACGTCAGGCGGCCGACCGGGCTGCCGATCTCGTGGCGCTGCCCGGAAACCGGTGCGGGCAATTCAACCATCCTGCTTGTCCTTTCGCCTGGATCACGCCCAGCGTGCCGTGCTCAAGAGCGTAGCAGCAGTTCGCCGCAAACGACAACAAGACTTGTCAATCCGAAGCGGAAACGCTACTTGACGAGGACCTTGCCCTGGCAACTGCTTTTTGCAAGGGCTTTTGGAGGCGAAGGCTGGCGCCGCCGGGGTGGCAAGCGAGCCCAGCTAGAGACCACTCGCCAGAACAGCCTTCGACAAGGTTGCAGCATCGGCATGTGGTAGCGGCAGATAGCGCGCGCCCATTTCCTTGGCAAAGGCTTGCGCGGCCAGTCCCGGACGCGATGATGTATCGACCAGCACGGTCGTGAACGCTGCCGCGCGCAATTGCCGTGCGGCGCTGATTGCGTCCTGCTCCGCGTGTGCACGTCCCTGCCCACCATCGCGAGCAATGTTGGCGCGGCCGTCAGTCAGCAGCACAATCGTTGGAGTTTGGCCCTTGCGGCGCGCAGAATCCGAA
>NZ_JBAURI010000753.1:0-8588 GCF_049581145.1 Bradyrhizobium sp. | reverse complement strand
CATCTGTCGCAGATGCTAGGCATTTCTCGCGGGCAAAGGGGACGGCGGATGTGCCGCGGTCGCTCCGGGCATGAGCCTGACGCAACTCGCAAAATTGTCGAGGCATCGAACGAATGAGGCGCATTGTGACGAGGCGGCCAACGTGTGCGGACATTCGTGACCGGCCGCTTAACGTCTTCTCAAGGATTGGGCAGGATGTCGTTATGCACGTAGAACGCTCGCATTATATTTCAATCGATCTAAAATCAAACTTTTTGCGAACTCCGTAACGTGGTGCATGTCCATGACGTATTCAGTTCGACGATAAATGTCGTCCGAACCAGTTTTTGAAAGGATAACAGCATGAAAAACGCCTCGCGTGTTTTGCTTCTCGCTTCCGCCGTCATCATCTCGCTGGGAGCGGCTTCTGCCCTTCCTGCTTTCGCGCAGGACAAGATGGGCAAGGATGGAATGGCAGACGATACGATGTCCAAGGACGGCATGAAGAAAGACGATGCGATGTCCAAGGACGGCATGAAGAAGGACGATGCGATGTCCAAGGATGCAATGAAGAAGAACGATGCGATGTCCAATGACGACATGAAGAAGGATGAGATGAAGAAGTAGTTTCAATCTTCTTCATCTGTCGGCGACTGGAGTAGACGCCTCATTCTCGCCAGCCGTGTACCGGCTCGTTCGCCAGCCAAGCGAACGGGCCTGTCGCTTTTGACGACGTCCTGCAAGCTGAAATCATGCCGCCATAAGTGCGTCGATTTTTGAACAATGTCCTATTTAGGTTCTTGTCCTGCGCTGTTTCCGCTGACGAATATGCGCCCGGCGCGGGTTTCGCGCGAGGGGCCCCTTCGGTATGCCGCCCGTGATCAAGGAACGGAACTTGCAGATTTGCGAATGTCGTCATGGACTGAAGCTTGATCTATCGCCCGTAAGAGGGCGCTCGTGGTCAGGAGCTCCGGAAGGGCTTCGCCGTCCGGCTGTTGCGGCCCGTACACCACGTCAAAAGGGATGCCGTAGCGCGCAAAGCGATGAAGATAATCTGCGATGTAAGGACTCGGCCGGCTCCAGTCGGCGCGCATTCTGATCACATGCGGCTGTTGCAGCCGCGAACGAACCTCCGCGTTCTCCAGCACTCTCGCGTCGTTGACCTTGCAGGTCAGGCACCATGTGGCGGTGACGTCCACCAATACGGTGTTGCCACCGGCGATCAGGCCGGGCAGCGCATCCAAATCAAAAGCCTGCCATTCCTGCGCGGCCGCCGGTTGCGAGATCGGAGCAACCCCGGATAAACTGACAATGAGGGGCACGACCACAAGGCCGGCGGTGATCAATCCGGACCGGCGTGATGCGAGGGAGGCAATTTGGCCTCCGACCGGAGCACTGATCAGGGCTCGATAGCCGAGCAAGCACGCCAGCAGAGCGGCCGTGACGGCCGCCGTCCATGCGCCCGCCGTGCTCCACAGCACGTAGATCAGCCAGGCGGCCGTCCCGAGCAGCAGGACGCCGAGAAATTTCCGCACAACGAGCATCCACGGGCCGGGACGCGGAAGCCATCGAACGCACCCCGGGAACAACGCCGCCATCCAATAGGGCAGCGCCATTCCGAGGCCGAGACAGAAGAAGATCGCAAGGATTTCAGATGGCCCGCGGGCCAATGCAAAACCCACGGCGGTGCCGACGAATGGCGCGGAGCAAGGGGTAGCCAACAAAGTCGCGAACGCACCCGTAACGAAGGCCTCAATCATGGGTCCGCCAGACCTTTTGGACACAACGTTCGCTATCGAGCTTGGCAGGCCGATCGGAAGCCATTCGAAGAAGTTCGCTGCGAACAGGACCGTCAGCACCGCCATTCCTGCTAAAAACCAGGGCTGCTGAAATTGTATGCCCCAGCCAAGCGTGGCGCCCGACCATTTTAATCCGATCAAGGAGGTGGCCAGCAGCATGAAGCTGAACGTGATGCCGGCAGCTGTTGCCGCGGACCCCAAGCGAACGTCGCGCAAACTGCCGCCGGCCTCTCGCGTAAACGCGAAAAGCTTGATTGAAAGCACCGGAAGCACGCAAGGCATCAGGTTGAGGATGAGTCCCCCGAGCAAAGCCGAAAGCAGCGCGGCGAAAATCAGCGAGCCACTCTCCGGAATTGCCTGGGCGGCCGGCACCTTGATTTCAGCGGTCCGGTTTTCGTCGATCAGTGTCAGTGTCAAGGGGCGGCCGGCTGGTGGCAACGCTGCAAGCCGAACGGTGAGACGGGCGACCTTGTCGGCGTCGTGCAGTTCCACCTTCGGTGCCGGCGGCATTCCATTCCCGGCGCCTTCGACAAGCAGATCCGGCCGGATAAAAGCCCCGGACCTGCTCTTGAGGTCGACCACGAGGGTTGGTTCTGATGCAGGGCCCGCGAAACGAGTGCCAATGACATCGATACCGGCGGCATCCGGCGGCCCCGGCACCCGCCCTTGAGCCGAATTGATCAACCCGGACTGAGCTGAAGTGCCCTCGGCTCCGGTCGGCAACGCAAGCGTGAGGTCAGCCTGGAGGGGCACGCAGACCTCTGAGCAGGCGGCATATGTGATGGACGCTCTGATCCGGGCAACGGTTTGGGGATGCTTCAGGAATAATTTGACCGGAAGAACCACGTCGCTCTCGTAGACGCTGTTCTGCAGGCCATCGATGACGAGACGATGTGGAGCCGGCCAGGAGATTGTCCCGCTCCAAATATTTTCCGAAGCGGACCAGTCAACCGTGGGCGGGATGCCTGCGTCGCCGGGGGTCCGCCAATAACCGTGCCACCCCTTGGCGAACCGAAATTCCAGCCCCGCTTCGAGCGTCGAATCGGCAGTGATATTATCCGCTGCTGTGATCAGGCGCACCGCGGCCCGGCTGTCCCCTACCCAATCGGTGGCGGCCGCGCGGGCGCTGCCCGTCGACGTGATGAGTCCGGCCGACAGCACAAGGAGGATGGCAAGGCGAGCGAGAGCCATGAGGTATCCAGTACCGTTTAGATTTCATGCTGCGGTATCATCGAATGATGGCCGGCCGGCTTAACAGACGCACTTGCGTCTGCGATGGAGCCGACCGGCTCGCGCGACCGTCGCGAACGCTCAGCTTGAGCCTTCGGCCAACCGGGAAGCTCCGATGATCTTGCCATCGGGCGCCTGGAGCACGACGGCGACGTCCTGCCCTTCGGGAAATCGTTCTTTGATCCGGAGCGGCGCTCCCGACCATTGACCGACCGATCGGAACGATCGGACGATGTTCGCTTCTTGCAACGTCCTGCCGCCGTTTTCTCCGCGGCCGATCGCAGTCGTATGGTCGTGATCGAATCCGATCAGAAGCACCTTGCCGGTACCAGAGCCGGAGCCGACCTGGATCGAAACGTCCTCCCCGGTCTTCGTGACGCTGACGGACGCGGCTGTTTGACTTTCCTGTTTCGCCTTTTCGATGGCTGATCCAACATCCCTGCGGTGCGAACCGACCAGCCCGGCGGCGCCATGGACAACGATCTCGGGCGTGTAAGATCCATCGCCGAAGCGATGGCCATATTGGTCCTGTCGGTCCGTGGCGGCTTGCAGCGAATACGGATCCTTCCATCCCAAGCGGTCCCAATAGGTGACGTGGAACGCAAGCGGCAAGACGTCTCGCCGGTCCTTGGACAGCTCGTTGAGGTAAGCGTTCGCGGGCGGGCAGGATGAACAACCTTGCGAGGTGTACAACTCGACGACAACCGGCCGTTCCGCGGCAAAGCCAGCGACAGGGCAGAGACCCGCAATGAGGGCCAGTGAAGGGAGCAGGCGCGATAGCATGAAAATCCTCCTATTTTGAGTTCACCCCTTATTCGCAGCCTTAGGCCGTTTGTTACGCTTGATCGCTGTCAGGACCCCTTCTTGAAGCGCAAGCACCAGGTTCGGTTGGCGCAAGTTACGATCGAAGCGTCCGGATTCGCGCGTCTGCAGGGGTTATCTGGCGCGTTCTGCGATTGAGTAACGAAAATGGCGATTTTCACGCACGGAATCTTGAAGCTGCTTCCGTGCTTCGGTGCCTGACAGCTTGGGTCGCCCGCTGGCGATCACGGTACCAGCCTAAAAGATGTTGAATAACAATCATGCAGACCGCATGCCATGGACCGCCTTGAACAATTATAGGGCGATAGTTCTAAAACGCATCGGCGCGGTTTCGTCAAATTCTCCATCGCCGCGAATTCCAGAACCGACGAACGCTTTCATTTGCTCTTACCGCTGCTCTGGCTGGCCGCCCGTTTGGGGCGTTTAGCAGGACGCTTCCTTCGATCTGCATTATCGAGCAAAGCAAACACGGGCCTCGCCAGGCCCTCCAGCAGTTTGCGGTCAGGCCGGGCACGCGCGAGCACGCGAATCCCGAGCAGAACGCCCAGGAGAAGTCTGGCCAGGTCCTCTGCCGAGTGCGCTTTCGGAATGGTGTTGTCTCGCTGGCCCGACGTGACGCATCGAAGAAAAAACGATTCGACCTCGTTCAGAAACGTTGCGAGGATCTGCTGGAGTTCCCTGTCATGCGGTGTGGTTTCAAGTGCTGAGTTAACCAGCAGACAACCCATCCTCTGTTTGTCGTTCAAGGTTCGCCTGATGATTTCGTGCAGAAATGCGACGATTGCATCCCGCGGCGGAAGGCTAAGCTCGAAACGGCGAATTCGCTCGCGGAAAGTCTGGTCGAGATAGCGGTTGAGCGAGCGCTCGAAAAGGGTGCGCTTGTTGCCGAAGGCATTATACAGGCTGGCCCCGGCAATGCCCATTTCGTCAGCCAAGTCGCGCACCGAGGTAGCTTCGTAACCACGCAGCCAGAATCGCTGGATCGCCGCGTCCAGCACGGCTGCTTCGTCAAATTCCCTCGGTCTTGCCATAATTTCCCGGGCCTTGCAAATATTGAGGAAGATATATGCCCGGAACTGCATGTTGTCATTGCGGGCGACCGCTCCAGAACGAAATATTGCTTGTCCGTTGAATAGGTTGCCCGTCCTCCTCCGGACGTATCGAGCTTGGCGTGGATGCCGAGGCCGCTTTTAGTCTCCCATCAGAACTTTATTGTAGATCAACCGATCTACAATGGTCTATATTCGCTCGTTACGAAGCTTGGTCGACTGATCCTGCCGCGCCGCAAGACCCTTATCGTTCGCGATGCGGGCCCGGCGGGACGCGGCCGCAAGCCGCTATCATGAACGGCATGTCGTGCGCCAGGTCTTTTTCCCCGCATGGCAGTAGCGCCATCAGGTCCGTCGGCGCATAGCGAGTATCGATTTAGCAGCGATGAAACGGCCAGGGAAGCGATCATGTCCAGTCTTTCAGTCAGCGACGCCCACAACGCATTTGCCGCCGCCAAGATCATTCAGCCGGTGTGGGTGAGACTCCTGCACTGGATCAACGCCGTAGCGATTATCTTGATGATTATGTCGGGCTGGCAGGTCTATAACGCCTCGCCGCTGTTCGCCTTCAAGTTTTCGCATTCGATCACGCTGGGCGGCTGGCTCGGCGGTGCATTACTCTGGCATTTCGCGGCGATGTGGCTGTTGGTGGTCAACGGTCTCATCTATCTGGCGCTGGGGTTTGTTACCGGCCGCTTCGCCAACAAGCTGCTGCCGGTCACGCCGTCGGGCGTGATCGCCGATGTCAAGGCTGCGCTGACCTTCGGGCTGTCGCATGACGATCTCTCCAAATACAACAATGTGCAGAAGCTGCTTTACACCGGGATCATCGTGGTCGGCATTGTCATCGTGCTGTCGGGCCTTTCGATCTGGAAACCGGTGCAACTGCAATATCTCACGGCGTTGTTCGGTGGCTACGATATCGCGCGTTATGTCCACTTCATCTGCATGTCGGCGATCGTCGTGTTTTTGGCCGTGCATGTCGCGCTGGCGCTGCTGGTGCCGAAAAGCCTGCGCGCCATGATCATCGGCCGTTGAACCATGCTTGAGGAGTATCCAACATGGGCGGACTTCGCTCTCTTCTGATACCCGGCGTCGACAAGCGGCTTCTGGTCAAGGACGCTGTCAAGATTATGCCGGATCTCGCGCGCCGTCGCTTCATCGGCGGCGGCGCCAGCCTTGGCGCATTGACGCTATTGACCGGATGCGACGTCTCCGACAGCTTTTCGGCCGACAATCTGCTGGCGCAGATCTCGAAATTCAATGACGCCGCACAGGCCGCGATCTTCAATCCCGATGCGCTGGCGCCGACGTTTCCGGAAAGCGCGATCACCAATCCGTTCCCGTTCAACGCCTATTACGGGATGGATGACGCGCCCGATGTCGACGGCAAGGGGTGGAAGCTCGAGGTGCGTGGCCTGGTCGACAACAAGAAGTCATGGACGCTGGAGGAGCTTTACAAGCTGCCGCAGGTCAAGCAGGTCACGCGCCACATCTGCGTCGAGGGCTGGAGTGCGATCGGCAGCTGGACCGGTACGCCGCTGCGCGATTTTCTCAAGCTGATCGGCGCCGATACCAGCGCCAAGTATGTCTGGTTCCAATGTGCGGATAAGGAGGGCTATAACAGTCCGCTCGACATGTGCACCGCGCTGCACCCGCAGACTCAGATGACCTTCAAATTCGCCGACCAAATCCTGCCGCGCGCCTATGGCTTCCCGATGAAGATCCGGGTGCCGACCAAACTCGGCTTCAAGAACCCGAAATATGTGATCTCGATGGAGGTGACCAACGACTATAAGGGCGGCTACTGGGAAGACCAGGGCTACAATTCATTCAGCGGGAGCTGACGCTCTGAGTTGTCGCGTGGGCAAGGCTTCAGGGTCAGTTCGCGCGGCGCGGGTTGTCGCGGGCATCCAGGATGGCCTCGACGACACGCGCCAGCCGGCGGATCGACCCGCCGGCCAGAGGTCGGCGATGATCCCAATCTCCACCACGTCGGAAGGCGCGGTCCATTCTGGCGACGGCCCGCGCCGTTCGATGACTGCCGACGTCAGGCCAGGGAGCACGGCCAGCGGGTCTTCGGCCTGCGGATCGGGAATCTCGAGGATTCGAAAGCGATCCGGCAACGCGGGATGCAATGCGTGCGCATCATTCGTCGTCACCAGCCACAACACCGGTCGGAGATCTACTTCGCCTTCCAGATATCTTTCGCGCTCATCCGCATCCTCTCCGGTCAGATGTCCTTGGCGCTGTCGCCGCCGGTCACTTCGTACTCCGCGCGCGTCATCATGTTGGCGGCGTCCACGGCCAGAAAGACGGCCGCCAGGGAGATGTCGTCCGGCTGCAGCTAGCCGACCTTCAGCGGCACGGTCGGCGTGCGGTTGTCCCAGGCCTGCTGGGGCGTCGGATGGTCGACCTTCGTCCCTTGCTCGCCCATGGATTCGCTGAGCCGCTTTTCGTAGCGGGTCAGGGCGTTATCGACGAGGTCGGGTATCAGGGCGTTCACCGTGATGTTGTGTTCGCCGAACTCCATCGCGGCCGACTTCAAGGATTCCCCACTTCGAGGCGGAATAGCTCGACGCGTCCTTGGTGCCGTGTTTGCCTTGGATCGAGGACAGCAGAATGAAGCGGCCCTTCTTGCGCGCTGCCATCTTCGGCGCGAATGCGGCCACGGCGTTGGGGCCGCGCTGCTGGCCGACATCGAGGCGAATTGTGACGAAGCTGAAAGCCGAAGATGCTGCCTGGGATCCGGAAGAAAGGCGGCTCAAGGCTACTCTGCGCCGCGCGCGAGGCTGAAGCTTCGGCGCAGGCATGCGTTGACCGACCACGATTCCTGGCCGAAAATTTTTTGCGTGGAGCCCTTGAAACTTTTTTCGGATCTACGAATTTTTTGGGCGTCGCTACGAGGCGATCGGGGCGCCGTCAGGGTCCCGCCACTTGAGACGGGCACCGGAAATGTCCGGTGCCGCTCGTAACCATTTTGCTCCCAGGAGGATCTGGCTATGCGCACTGTAGATTTTTCGCCCCTGTTTCGGTCAGCCATCGGATTCGACCGCCTGTTCGACCTCGCCGAAGCCGCGCAGCGCGCGGGCGAGGAAAGCTATCCCCCCTACAATATCGAACGCTTCGACGAGAACAGCTTCCAGATTTCTGTTGCGCTCGCCGGATTCAAACCGGAAGAGGTCGACCTGACGGTCGAGCAGAACGTTCTGACGCTTGAAGGCCGCAAGAACGAGAAGGAAGGTAAGACCTTCCTGCATCGCGGCATCTCAGCTCGCAACTTCAAGCGCCAGTTCACGCTTGCCGACCACGTCGAGGTCAGGGGTGCCCGCTTCGAGAACGGCCTGCTCGTCATCGACCTGCAGCGCGAGATCCCCGAGGCGATGAAGCCGCGCCGGATCGCGATCAACGGCGCCACCCCGAGCAATGTGACCCAGATCGAGTCCAAGGCCGCCTGACCGACACGGGACGGCCCGGATTGATCTAGCTGCGCGGGGCCAGGCCTCGCGCGGCCCTCTCAATTGGTCGCAACCATGCGGCCGCCGCTCAGCCAGGGATGTCTTAAGTCAGCGGGCCAATTTGGAGTGGCTCGCGCACTACAAGATTAACCGTCTTCCGTTGCGGTAGCGAGTGGCAAACCAATCGCTACGCGCAAACCTCCCAACGAAGATCGATCCAAAACGAGAGAACCGGTATAAAGTTCGGCAAG
>NZ_JBAURI010000752.1:0-3667 GCF_049581145.1 Bradyrhizobium sp. | reverse complement strand
GTCGTCGGTCGCGATCGAGTGCGGGGTGTTGAACTGGCCGGGCTCCTTGCCGCGCTCGCCCCAGGATTTCAGCCAATTGCCGTCCTTGTCCACTTTCGCGACGCGCGAGTTGATATAGCCGTCGCTGATGAAGGTGTCGCCCGCCTTGTCCCAGGCCACATCGGTGACCTGGCGAAACCGGCCGTCCTCGGCAGGCAGCGGCGGCTTCGGATGTTTCAGCGGCCCGGTGTCCTCGTCTGAAGCTTCCTGCTTGCGGCCGAACACCATGAGGACGCGGCCTTCCTGATCGAACTTGATCACCATGTCCGAACCCTTGTCGGTGACCCAGATGTTGTCCTGCGGATCGATCTTCACGGTGTGCGCGAACGACCAGGCGTAGAGGTTCTTGCCGATCTCGCCGATATAGTTGCCCTTGCCGTCGAATTCGAGGAGCTGCGCTGCGGCCGCCGCGTAAGCCGGCCCCGTCGTGTTGCCGCGCGACAGCACGAAGATGTGGCCCTTCGAATTGACCGAGACCCCCGACACTTCGCCGAAATACATATTGTGCGGCAAGCGAACCGGATTCGGTATGGACTCGAAGGCGATCTGGGGTACCGCCTGCTGCGCCAGCGCTGGCGAGGTAATCAACAGCAACAATCCGATCAGCCCGCGCTTCATGGCATCTTCCCCCTTAGGTTCGCTCACTCTCGTGGCGTGAGTTCTCGCGTCGCGAGTTCTCGGTTGGCACGGAGCCTAATCCATCGCTGGCCGTATCGTCCATGCCGGCGGGCGCGAAGCCACATGTCGCCGAACGCATGGCGCAAGCGGCTCATTCATCCTATGAAACGATGTTCTCCAACAGCGGTTGCGACATGTTCCCTCACGTCGATCTCAAACGGTATCGGCTCCTGTTCGCGCTTGCAGCATGCGGGCTGATGGTGATGCAGGCGGCCTCCCCAGCCTTGGCCGGCTATCCGGACCGGATTGTGAAGATCGTTGTGCCGTTCGCGCCGGGCGGCGGCACTGACGTGGTGGCGCGGACCCTGGCGCAGGAGATGGCGAAGGATCTCGGTCAATCCGTCATCGTCGAGAACAAGCCGGGGGCGGGGACGATCGTCGGCACGCAGGTGGTGGCCGCCAGCGATCCCGATGGCTATACGCTGTTGATGGGCACCTTTGCCAACGCGGTCAATCCGAGCCTCTATGCCAAACTGCCCTACGACCCCGAGCGGGACTTCGCGCCCGTGGCGTTGATCGCACGCTCGTTCAACATCGTCGTGGTCAATGCGAGATCGCCGATCCGATCGATCGCGGATCTGATCGCGGCGGCCAAAGCCGAGCCGGACAAATTGTCCTACGGCACCTACGGCACCGGCACCTCCGCTCATCTGGCGGGTGAGCTGTTCAAATCGATGGCCGGGGTGAGCCTCACGATGATTCCCTACAAGGGGGCGGCGCCCGCGATCACCGATCTGATCGGCGGCCAGATCCAGGTGATGTTCACGACGGTAGCGAGCGTTGCGTCACTGATCGCGGCCGGTCAATTGCGCGCGCTCGCGGTGACCTCGGCCGAGCGTTCGCCGGCCTTCCCCGATGTTCCGACGGTGGCCGAGGCCGGCGTTCCCGGCTATTCCGCCGAGAGCTGGTATGGACTCTTCGTACCGGGCAAGACGTCCGGCAATATCATCGCGCGCATCAACCGGTCGGCCGCAACCGCCGTCAAGTCCGAGGTCTTCAAGAGGCTCGCCGTCAGCGAGGGCCTGACCATGGTGGCGAGCCCGCCGGATGAACTCGATCGTTATTTTCGCGGCGAGCAAGCGCGCTGGCGCAAGGTGATCCGGGACGCCGGGATCAAGGTTGAATAACAGGCCGCGCCGGGATCGCACGGCGGAAATATTCGATCGCGATCGGGGCTGCCGCGCCGCGCCTGCGGAGCAATGGGAGAACGTGCCGCAAAGAGATGACGCCAACGCGGCTGGACGAACTGACCGCCGGCATGCGAAATGACGGCGCGTGCTCAACGTGTTGCAACAACAATAAACATCAACTGGGAGGAAAATATGCGTACCGTCGTTTCCCTGACATTGGCTGCGTGCACCGCGGTCTTGTTGATCTCTCCAACGCCGGCGCAGACGGCGGCCCCCCCGACTGCCTCGCCGGCGCAGCCATCGGCGGGCGGAACGCCCGACGCGATCCCGTTCGATATTCCCTACGGCCAGTCGATCGGACTCGATCTTGCCAAGCAGGTGACGGCCGCGGCGGAAGCCGAAGCCAAGAAGCGAAACTGGAAGATGAATATCTCGGTGGTCGACACCAACGGCGAACTGGTGCAATTCGAGCGGATGGAGGGCGCCCAGATCGCATCGGGATCGATCTCGGTCGGCAAGGCCCGCACCGCGGCGCGCTTCCGCCGCGAGTCACGCGCGTTCTACAATGCCTACGAAACCGGCCACGGATATGTCGCGACCCTCGATCCCACGCTGGTCGCGAGCCCCGGCGGATTTCCCCTGGTCCAGGGCGGCAAGCTGATAGGCGCGGTTGGCTGCAGCGGCGGCACCGGCGACCAGGATGCCGCCACCTGCAAGGTCGGTGCCGAGGTCGTGAAGTAAGCCGACGCCCGGCGCGGGTATGCGTCGGCTAAGATGGCGGTGGCGGCCGAACGCTTCGTCCGCCGCGCCGATCAAGCCGATGGTCTTGCTGCTCGTCAGGTCGGCGCACCGCAATGCGGTATGTTTGGGCGCGGTTCGGAAGATTCGCGAACCCAGGATGTTCCGACAGCAGCTACCAGAACCGGGAGATCACGATGGGTGGGACGATGTTGCGTGCTTGTGCAGCGTTCAGCTTGGCTTTCGTCAGCCTTTTCGTCAGCCTTGCCTTGCCGGCCTTTGCCGAGGATACGGTTCGCATCCGTGGCACCATCGAAAGCATGGACGGCCCGGTCTACCTGGTCAAGAATCGCGACGGCGCGGAGCTGAAGCTGACCATGGCCGATAACCCGCTCTATGTCGCGATCGTGAAATCGACCATGGCGGACATCAAGCCCGGCATGTTCGTGGGCGCGACAGGAATGACGCAGCCCGACGGCAGCCAGAAGGCCATCGAGGTGCACATCTTCCCGGACTCGATGCGCGGAACTGGCGAAGGGCACTACGATTGGGACCTCAAGCCGCAGACCAAGATGACCAACGCCAATGTCGAGCAGACGGTAGACGGCATCGACGGCCCGATCCTCTCGGTGAAGTATAAGGGCGGGGAGAAGAAAATCATGGTGACGCCGGACACCGTGGTCGTGACCTTTGTCGCCGGCGACAAGAACGATCTGAAGCCGGGAACCAAGATCTTCGTCGCCGCAGCCAGGAGGCTGCCCGACGGCACAGTGGAAGCCCCCCGCGTCACTTACGGCAAGGACGGACTGACACCTCCGATGTGATGGATGGCCGCGGCGCAACCTGGCCGGGCTTCTGAGGTCGCACGGCCGTGTGTGACGTGGCGCTGCAGCAATCAGAAACCTGCTGGCGCATGGGCAATCGGACGTATAATGAGGGCAAACGGCCGGCGGCTGGATGCCGGCTCGACGCCGGAGATCTGTCGTGTGGATGTTGTTGCTGTTGCCGTTTATAGGCCTGCTGTGGGTGCCGTTCTACAATATACCGGAACCCGCGTTGTTCGGTTTTCCGTTCTTCTATTG
>NZ_JBAURI010000751.1:0-1706 GCF_049581145.1 Bradyrhizobium sp. | reverse complement strand
GCATAGATGATGAAGACATGGAGCCAGCCATTGTACCAGCCGGCGACGCGTTCGCGGTAGGTTTCGCGGTAGCGGCGCTGGCGGTCGGTCATCGGGGTTGAAGCCAGTTCCATCTTGCTCTCCCGGGCGTCAAAAGCGCGCGTGACCTGCGCTGGCGCATCTGATATATCACTAATCTATCAAGCGCGCGATCGGCTGTCAAACAGCTTTCGGGGAGGGAAGGGGAGGCAATACGCGATGAAGACGTTTTGCGGTGACCGCACCATCGATGGCGTCAAGGTGACGGTGGATGGCAAGCCCCTCGATCAGCGTCTCGATATCCATCAGTTCACTCGCAACGGCTTCGAGTGGAGCTATGAGGGCGCGGAACCCCGCCAATTGGCGCTGGCGATACTCGCCGCGCATCTCGGCGATGACGCAGCCGCCAAGGGGCTGGTCGAGGGGCTGGTCGAGCCCTTCATGAAGGCGGTCGTCGCCAATTTCGGCAATGAGTGGGAAATGAATTCGGCCGACATCGACGCGGACCTGGCCGCGCTCCGCAAATAGCGCAGCTACGTCTCGATCGTCTTGCGCGCAAAACTCTCGATGTAATCGATCAGGCGGTCGGATGCCTTGCCGGCGGCGTCCGCGTTGCGCCTGGCGATGGCCTCCGCCAGGTTCGCATGCAGGCGCGCCGACAGCGGCAGGTCGCCGGCTTCGCGATAATGCTGGTACCAGAAGCGGCGCGACAGGCCGTGCATCAGCCCCATGGCGCGCGCGGCAAACTCGTTGCGCGCGGCCTGGCTGACCAGTTCGTTCAGCGCGCGGTCGAGCCGCATGAAGGTGATGTCGTCGGCCCGATCGGAGGCGATGCGCATGTCGCGCGCGAGGCGAGAGAACTTCGCGATCTCCTCCGGCGTCGCCCGTTCGGCGGCGCCGCGCGCCATCAGCCGATCGAGCTCGCGGCGCACTTCGAGCAGGCGCATCTGCGTCTTGAGGTTGATCTGCGAGACCAGAATGCCGCGCCGCGGCAGGATCACGACGAGGCCGTCGCGCGCCAGCCGCTGCAGCGCCTCGCGGATCGGCGTCCGCCCGATGCCAAGCCGCTGCGCCAGCGATTGCTCGGACAGGATGGTCTCGGGCGGGAGCGCCAGCGTGACGATCAACTCCTCGATCAGCCGATAAGCGCGATCGGGCAGGGTGTCGTCGTCATGGGGCTCGCCGTTACGGGGCCCGACCTTTGGGGGTCCAACGTCTTGGGGCCCGGCAACCGGCACCACCGGCGCGGCATCGCGCGAGACCTTCTTCACCTTCGCCCGGGCGGGCTCGGCAAGGGCGGCCCGTCCACGTCGTCTGCCCGCGGCCATCCGCCGTGATTCTCCGCTTGTTTCGCCCCGATATTTCACGCGTGGTGGCGGCGGTCAATTGCACTGCCGGTGAGGCCCGCCGCCTTGGTCCGACCGCGTCACGAGCGGACAAGGCGCTGTCTTGGATCCGTTGCGCGCTACCCACTTGCTCGTCATGGCCGGGCGAAGTCCCGGCCATCCACGCCCTTGCGGCGCCGCCGCCGAGAAAGAACGTGGACGGCCGGGCCTTCGCCGCGCCGAAGCGGCCTCGGCCCCGCAGACGGGACATAGGCGAGCGGAAGCGACTCCGTCCTTCGGACGGCTATGCCCGGCCATGACGAAACCACTCCCACTGCGTCATAATCGGGCGACGTGTGTGAT
>NZ_JBAURI010000750.1:0-13673 GCF_049581145.1 Bradyrhizobium sp. | reverse complement strand
CCGCGAGACGTTGGCCAGCCTGAGCAAATCCGATCAGAAGCGGTTCGTTGCGATGATGCAGAAGATCGTGGCGGCAAATCCGTTCCGAACGTGAGGCGCCACAATCGCTCTCGTTGAAGGCTAGATTCTGTGCAAACATTGCTTCTTAACGAGCAGGGCCGGTGTCCAGCCGGCGATGCCGCGTCCGGATCAATACGAAGCATGCTTCGCATTTTTTGCAGGTCGAAAACCGGGCGCGCTGGATTTTCGCCAGTGTCACAAGCATCTTGCCCAGCATCTCGCCGGCACTTCTGGAAACGATGCTGACCCTTCCTGGAAAAGCCGCCCGCCTCGCCTTGCGTCGAAAGTCTGGCACGTCATTTGCTCCGCCGTGCGCATTGAGTTGGTGGCTAGGGTTCCGCATCCGCTGGGGATGGCTGGTCCAAGAGCTGCCGCCTGGGCGGGAGACATCGCGCAGGACACGGCGGGATAAAATCCCGGGAGACCTCAGTAGCCAGGAATTGGCATTGCTGAGTCCTTGCCAATTCCCGGTTCGCAATGTCGGCGTGGAGTTGGCGATGACAGCCTATTCGGACCTGATCGCGCGGCGTTTCGGCGACGGTGGCCCCGTGGGCGCCGGGGTCGAGGACAACGATACCATCCGCCGGGTCCTGGCACGAAAGACCGTCCGCCGTTATAGCGACGGGATGCCAAGCGAGGATCTGCTCGGCGTGCTGGTCGCCGCGGCCTTGAGCGCATCCGCCAAATCGGATTTCCAGCAGGCCTCGATCCTTCGGCTGCGCGAGCCCGGCAAGCGCGCGGCGATCGGCCGCCTGTTTCCGAGCATGCCGTGGATCGGCGCCGCGCCGGTGTTCTTTGTCTTTCTCGGCGATGCCAGGCGGCTGCAGCGCATCGGCGAGCTGCGTGGAAAGCCGCTTCGCAACGGCACGCTGGAGGGTTTCTTCAACGCCAGTGTCGACGCCGCGCTGGCCATGCAGACCATGATCCTGTGCGCGGAGTCGGTGGGGCTCGGCGTCTGCCCGATCAGCGTGATCCGCAACGAGGTCGAGAAGGTCGCGGCCATTCTGGCGTTGCCTGATCTCGTCTTTCCGGTCGCCGGCCTCTGCCTGGGTTATCCGGCAGCGGACGGCCATGTCAGCCTGCGGCTGCCGCGCCGCGTGACCACGCATCATGACTGCTACGACGATGGCGGGCTCGCCTTTGGCGTCGATGATTACGACCGCCGGCGCGATGCGATCCATGCCATCCCTGCCGATCAGCAGCGCGCGAACGACGAATTCGGCACGGCCGATTTCTACGGCTGGTCCGAAGACAAGGCCCGCCAGGCCGCCAAAGCGGAGGGCGCCGCCTTTCCGCCCTATCTGCGCGCGCACGGCTTCAGCTTCGATTGAAAGGGCCGCACCCAGCCAGGCTCCGAACACCGCAACGCACGATCCGTTTTCCTGTCAACGAAGGGCGTCTTCTCATGTCGAACACCGCGATCGCTTCCCTGAAATCTCCCTCGCGCCGCCTGCTGATCGGCCTGATCGCTGCTCAGGTCGTGGTCCCCGTGCTGGCCGGCAAGGCCCAGGCCGCAAGCCTCGACGAGATCAAGAAGCGCGGCTTGATCGTCGCGACCGAGGATGATTTTCGTCCTTTCGAATTCGTCAAGGACGGGACGCCGACCGGCTTCGACAACGAGCTGATCGAGGATTTGCGCAAATATGCGCCGTTCGAGATCAAGCAGCAGATCCTGCCCTGGACGGGAATCCTGGCCGGCGTCAGCACCGGCAAATACGACGTCGCGATCACTGCGGTCATCATCACCAAGGAGCGCAAGCAATCGCTCGATTTCACCAGCCCGATCGCGGACGCGACCCACTATTACCTCAAGCGCAAGGACGACAAGAGCATCAACTCGATCAAGGATCTGAGCGGCAAGACGGTCGGCGTGCAGGCTGGCAGTGCGCTGCTGGCGCGTCTGCCCGAACTCGGCGCGAAGCTCGAGAAGGACGGCGGCAAGCTCGGCAAAGTCGTTGAATACACCTCTTATCCCGAGGCCTATCAGGATCTCGCGCTCGGCCGCGTCGATTACGTCGTCAACACCGTCATCAACCTGAAGACACTTGCCGCCGAGAAACCGAATGTGTTCGAAGTCGGCCAGGCGGTCTCTGGAAAATCGTTCCCGGCCTGGGCCGTCGCCAAGGGCAACACCGAACTGCTCGCGTTTCTGAACGGCTTCATCGCCAAGGAAAAAGAGACCGGCCGCTTTGCCGAATTGCAGAAGAAATGGTTCGGCGAAGCCTTCCCCGATCTGCCGGTGTCGTTCGAGCCCGAGTTCTAGCGTTCGCCGGGCGTGACGGCTCATGAGCGGCGGCGATATCCTGGCGATCCTCGGGGGCGCCGTCGTGACCGTGACGTTGTCGCTGGCCGCCATCCTGATCGGGCTTCCGATCGGCCTGGCGCTGGCGGTGCTGCGCTGGGCCGACGTGCCGGTCATCGCCCGCATCGTCGCTGTCTATGTCAGCGTGCTGCGCGCGACGCCGCTGGTGACGCTGCTGCTGCTGTTGTTCTTCGCGCTGCCGAATATCGGGATCGCGATCGGGCCGATCTCGGCGGCGATCCTGGCGCTGGTAATGAATACCGCGGCGTTCAATTCCGAGGTCTGGCGCGCGGCGCTGATGAACTTTCCGAAGGATCAGGTTGAGGCCGCGCAATCCATCGGCATGCGCGCACCGCAGCGCTTCCGGCGCATCGTGCTGCCGCAGATCGTGCGGGTGAGCCTGCCGGGGCTGGTCAACGAGATGTCGCTGTTGATCAAGGTGACGCCGGCGTTGGCCGTGGTCGGTGTCGTCGATATCACGCGGGCGGCGGTCAGGATCGGCGCCGAAACCTATCAGCCGCTGCCGCCGTTCCTGGTCGCGGTCGCGCTCTACGCGCCTATCGTCTTTGCGCTGGTGTCGCTGCAGCGCTGGATCGAACGACGGCAGCTTTCGGCCGGGGCCGCGGCATGATGCATGATTTCGGCATCGTGTGGAGCGAGCGGGATCTGATGCTCAGCGGATTGGGCAACACCACGATCCTGTCGGTGCTGTCGGCCGCGGCCGCACTCTTCTTCGGCTTTGTCCTGACGCCGGCGCTGATGGCGAAGCAGCGCTGGCTGGCCTTCACGGCGCGCATCTTCGTCGACGTCATGCGCTGCGTGCCATTCCTGCTGTTCGCCTACATCGTCTATTACGGGCTGCCCTCGCTCGGCCTTCGGCTCGACAACTGGACCTCGGGGCTCGCCGCGCTGACGATCTATAATGCCGCCTATATGGCCGAGATCCTGCGCGGCGCCTGGGCGGCGCAGCCGCGGGAGCCGATCGAGGCCGGGATCGCCTTTGGCTTCTCCCACATTGCGCTGTTCCGCCGCATCATCCTGCCGCCGCTGCTCTTGGCGGCGGGGCCGGTACTCGGCAATCAGATCATCCAGATCATCAAGGACAGCGCCTTTCTCACCATCATCGCGATTCCGGAATTGACGCACGCGGCAAGCTCGATCCAGTCGCGCCACTACGTGCCGTTCGCGGCCTTCATCACTGCGGTGTTCCTGTACTGGGGCCTATGCCTCGTGATCGAGGCCGGGGTCAGCCAGGTCGGCCGCCTCGCCGACGCGCGGCGGTAGGCGGGATTTGCGAATGACGGGGCCCAGCAAAGTTCTCGATGTCGCCGGCGTGTCGAAGCGGTTCGGCGAGCTCGAGGTGCTGTCGGACGTTAGCTTCGGCGTCGACAAGGGAGAGACGGTCTGCGTTCTCGGTCCGTCGGGATCGGGAAAATCGACGCTGCTCCGCTGCATCAACTGGCTCGAACCGCCCGATGCCGGCCAGATCTATCTGAACGGAGCCCAGGTCGGGATCAACGGCGCCGGTCTCGTGATGAACGATCGCGATCTGTCGCGGATCAGGACGCGGATCGGCATGGTGTTCCAGCATTTCGCGCTGTGGCCGCATTTGACCGTGCTGCAGAACCTGATGGAGGGGCCGATTCAGGTTCAACGGCGGCCGAAGGCGGAAGTGCGCGACGAAGCGCTCGCGCTGCTGGCCAAGGTCGGGCTGACCGACAAACAGGACGTGTTTCCGGCAAAGCTGTCGGGCGGACAGAAGCAGCGCGTCGGCATCGCGCGCGCGCTCGCGATGAAGCCGGATCTCTTGTTATTCGATGAGCCCACCAGCGCTCTCGACCCTGAACTGGTCGCCGAAGTGCTGGTTGTGATGGCCGATCTGGCGCGCGAGGGCCGGACCATGGTGATCGTCACCCACGAAATGGCGTTCGCGCGCGAGGCCGCGACGCGCATCCTGTTTCTGGACCATGGACGGGTGATCGAGACCGGGCCGCCGGAGCGCTTCTTTACCGAACCGGAGACCGAACGGGCGCGGCAATTCCTGCAGCGCTACGCCAACGGCGCGGCCTCAGGCCGTGCTTGATATCAGTGCGAAAGAGCAGCCAAGGGAGAGCACCGTGGATCCTGTCTTTCATTTTCTGCCCGATGCGCCGAAACCCGTCGCGCCCTATAGCCACGCGGTGGAGGCCGGGCGATTCATCTTCGTCACCGGCCAGCTCGCCACTGATCCGGATGACGATGCGCTGCCGCTTCCACCCGGCATCGAGGCGCAGACCCGCAAGGTGATGGACAACCTTGCGCGGGTGCTCAAGGGAAGCGGATTGACGTTCGCCCATGTCGTCTTCGCACGCATCTATCTGACGAATTTCAAAAGCGACTACGCGGCGATGAACGCGATCTTTTCGAGCCATTTCGATCCCGAGCGGCGTCCGGGGCGCACCACGGTCGGCGTCACCGATCTCGCGCGCGGCGGCATCGTCGAGATCGACCTGATCGCATACCGACCCTGAGGAAGGCCATGACCGAAGTTTTGATCGAAATTCCCGCCCGGCACGGCAAGGCCGCCATTGTGACGCAGGGGCAGGTCGTCACCGTGATCAATACCCATGGCGAGCAGGTCGTCGACACCTGGGCGTTCAACCGCGCCGACCTCGGCGAGTTCATGTCGAACGAACACACGAGGGCGCACAGTCTGCATCTGATTCCGCAGCCCGGCGATATTCTCAGGACCAACAAGCGCAGGCCGATCATGACGATGATTGAGGATACCTCAGGCGGGATTCACGACACGCTGATCGCGGCGTGCGACCGGCATCGCTACGCGTTTCTGGGCCACGAAGGCCATCATGACAATTGCACCGACAATCTGTTCGCCGGCATGGAGGAGCTTGGTCTGGTCCCGCCGGAGGTGCCGAGCCCGCTCAACTTGTTCATGAATATTCCCTGGACAGCGGAGGGCACGCTCAGCTTCGAGGCGCCGCCACGGTCATTGCCGGGAGGCCATGTGCGGCTGCGGGCGGAGATGGATCTCGTGATCGCATTCTCGGCCTGCCCGCAGGATATCCTGCCGATCAACGGCAAGGCCGGCAGACCGGTCGAGGCGCATTTTACGGTCGGCTGAAGCAAAACACGGTGAGTGCTTTCGCGAGAGGAGCGAGATGATGACCATTGCGGCGAGCAAACAGGAGATCGTGGACGCCAACCGGCGCCGGTATGAGGAACTGCGCGCCGCGGGCCAGGAGGCAAAGCTCAAGGCGCCACCGCAGCCGACTGCGCTTGATGCTGCACCGATTTCGCCCGAGGCCGTGATCAGCCGCGAGGAGGTGCCCGCCGACTGGTACGCGACCGTCCGGCTCAGGCGCGGCGAGGCGTTGCGCATCGCCGACCCTGCCGGCCGCTCCAGCGTCTCGATGATCGCCTGGCGCGCGGAGGACACCTCCGAACGGATCAATTGCGCCGATACCGTCAAGGTGCAATGGAGCGCCGTCGTCTCGAAAGGGCGGGTCATCCTGTCCGACATGGGCCGGGTCATGTTCTCGCTGATCGAGGATACCAGCGGCGCGCATGATTTGATGGTCGGGGGATCGACGGCGGCCTCGGCTGCCGCGGCCGATGGCGTCCACTCCCGCAACACGCAGGAGAACTTCGTGGCCGCTGCCGCCAAGGTCGGGCTCGGCCCGCGCGACATCCCGCCCTGCGTCAGCTTCTTTGCGCCGGTCTCGGTCGATGCGACCGGGCGCTTCGTCTGGACCCAGACAGCGAAGCATGCGGGCGACTTCGTCGATTTGCGCGCGGAGATGAATGCGATCGTCGTGCTCTCGAACTGCGCGCATCCGCTCAATCCGGCGCGGCAGCAGCCCTCCGGTTCGATCACGCTGGTCCGCTATCGCGCGCCGGCGGCGGCCGTCGACGATCCCTGCCGGACGGGGTCGGCGGAGGCCGCGCGTGCCTTTGCGTTCACCGACTATCTCTACGCCTGACAGGAGCGGCCCATGATCGTCGAAGCCAGTGTCCCGCCAGGGACGGAAGCAAGCGCCGTCTATGTGCACGGTATCCCGGCGGAACGGCCGTGGTCGCAGGTCTTGCGGAAGGGGCAGACGCTGCGGATCATCGACAGCCAAGGCCAGCAGGCGGTCGATGCGCTGCTCTACGCCATCGCCGATCCGGCCGAGCGTTATAGCGCGCAGGACACGCTGCGAACGCAGGGGTCGGCCTATATCGAGCTCGGCACCAGGCTGATTTCCAACAAGGGCCGGGTGATGGCGCGGATCACTGCGGATTCCTGCGGCCGCCACGATACCTCGGCGGGATGCTGTTCGTGCGAGAGCAACGCAGTACGGTTCGGCGAAGCCACCAGATATCAGCACGCCTGCCGCGAGAATTTCATTCTGGAACTGTCGAAATACGGTCTCGGCAAGCGCGACATCGTCGCCAACCTGAACTTCTTCATGAATGTGCCGATCGATCCCAACGGCAATTTCACCGTGGTCGACGGCATTTCGGCGCCCGGAAACCATGTCGACATCGGAATGGAGATGGACGTCATCTTCGTCATTTCGAATTGCCCGCAGGTCAACAATCCCTGCAACGGATTCGACCCGACGCCGATCCGGGTCGTGATCTGGGACGAGGCACGGCTGTAGAGTTGCCAGAGCGCGATGCGATTCTGTTGAACCGCCATCGCGCCGCGGTCGCACGCTTCAGCGAATGTGATGGGTATGAGACCCGGTCGGTCCGGGGCCACGGAGCCGCTGGCGCTCCGGAAACGTCCCCTTTCGGCCACCGCGCAGATGGCTTCACCTGCTGCCGGCTCATCCCGGTCGCGAATGGCCCACCCTTGAGCTGAAAACACGCTGCACGAGTTATGGCAGAGGTCGAGTAGGATGAAACGCTGCTCATTTCCGGCGGCCGTAGGTCCAGTGCAGCGCCGCTTTTGCTTTCGAATGGAAATGCAGCTCGAAGCCGACGACCGCAGGTGATACCATGTCGTCTTTGGCGAATTGTAGTTTGTCCTCGTCGACCGCGTATACGGTCAAAATATATCGGTGAGGCTTGTCGCCTTTGGGCGGGCACATGCCGCCGTAGCCGTCAAAACCGTAGTCGGTCCGGCTCTGGATCGCACCCTCGGGCATGAGCTTGGCCTTCACGTCACCGGCGTTCTTCGGAAGCGAGGTGGTCGTGACTGGAATGTTGAACACGACCCAATGCCAAAAGCCGCTGCCGGTCGGCGCGTCCTGGTCAAAAAGATTGATGGCGAAACTCTTGGTCCCCGCAGGCGCGCCAGTCCATTTCAGCGACGGCGAAATATTGCCTCCATCGCAGCCGAACACATTCGCCTCCATTTCCTTGGTACCGACGTCGTTGTTCTTGATGTCGTCGCTGGTCAATTTCATCTGCGCGGAAGCCGCGGACACGGTGAATGCAGCGAACGCCAGAACCGCTGCCCCCAATGCGATTTTTTGCATCGTTTCCTCCCTTGGTTCGGCCCCGGAAAGTAGCAGACGAAATACGATTTGTCTTGGCTTCTCGCTCATGCCTCCCACGGTCGATTTGGCTGAAGCCGCCGACCGGGTTCTTGATTGAACGCGATCTCCGCACAATGCACGCCGCGTTTGTCGCGAAGGATCATGCTTGATGCGGCGCGCACCTTGGCCAGGAAGCCATCGACGGCGCTGCGCAGCATGCCGGATTGATTATCGGGCTCGCGGGCTATGCGGCCTACCGGGCGGTGACGCTGGCGGTGGTGTGGCTGCCGTTCTTCCTGATCAAGGCTGCCGGATATTCGCCGACCGCCGCCGGCTGCATCGTCATGCTGCCGCCGATGCTGCAATTATGCCTGTCTCCGACCTTGGGCCTCGTGTCGCAGAGATTGCGGGCGCGCGGGCGCGCGTGGCGTGGTCACGAGTTGCTGTGTGATGCTTGCGGGTATCGCGATGATCCTGCTCGCGAGATCCGCGGGCGCGATCGAACAGATTCCTCTAGTCATGATGGCCTTTGCCGTGGGCAGCGTCGCGTTCGCTCTCGGGCCTCCCCTGATCGGCGAAATCAGCCCGGTGCATCAGCGCGGCGCAATGCTCGGCATCACCAACGGCGTGTTCACGACGGCCGGCCTGGTGGCGCCGTGGCTCATGGGACGCATCGTGGATGTCGGCGTGAATCCCGCCCAGGGTTTTCGGGACGGCTTCCTGTTCGCGGGTCTGCTCATCCTCGCCGGCGGATTTGTCGCGATGCTCCTGATCAATCCGGAGAGCGATCTGGCGCGCTTCGGCAGGCGCGAGGCCATGCTTGCAAACGAAGAATTGTCGGCGGTTCAGCGACAATAGGCGCAACACGGAGCGGTCATGGCGCCGGGGCGCGGTCGTCTGCGGCATGGCTCCAACCGGCTCGGGCGGCTGTTGGCGCGGCCTACTGGAACGCCGTTTCCGAGAAATTTCTGAGCTTGCGCGAGTGCAGCCGCTCCATCGGCATTTCCGCCAGCTTCTGCATCGCGCGGATACCGATGGTCAGATGCTGGGCCACCTGCCGCTTGTAGAACTCGGTCGCCATGCCGGGCAGCTTCAGCTCTCCGTGCAACGGCTTGTCGGACACGCACAGCAGCGTGCCATAGGGCACGCGGAAGCGGAAACCGTTGGCTGCGATGGTCGCCGATTCCATGTCGAGCGCAATTGCGCGCGACTGCGACAGCCGCCGGACCGGACCGCTGCGGTCATGCAATTCCCAATTGCGGTTGTCGATGCTGGCGACGGTGCCGGTGCGCATGATGCGCTTCAGGTCGTAGCCGGACAGTCCCGTCACTTCCGCCACCGCTTCCTCGAGCGCCACCTGGATCTCGGCGAGCGCGGGAATCGGCACCCATAGCGGCAGGTCGTCATCGAGCACGTGGTCTTCGCGCACATAGGCGTGCGCCAGCACATAGTCGCCGAGCGCCTGGGTGTCGCGCAATCCGGCGCAGTGTCCGAGCATCAGCCAGGCGTGCGGCCTGAGCACGGCGATATGGTCGGTGATCGTCTTGGCATTCGCCGGCCCGACGCCGATATTGACCATGGTGATGCCGGCATCGTTGGGCTTCTTCAGATGATAGGCCGGCATCTGCGGCAGGTGTGATGGTCCGCTCGCGACCGGCCGCAGTTCGCCGCGCTTGATCACGACATTGCCCGGTTCGACGAATTCGAGATAGCCGTCGCCGCCCTTGGCCATCAGGCCTGCGGCGTAGGCGCGGAACTCGTCGATATAGAACTGGTAGTTGGTGAACAGGACGAAATTCTGAAAGTGGACCGGGCTGGTGGCGGTATAGTGCGACAGCCTGTGCAGCGAATAGTCGACGCGCTGGGCGGTGAATTGCGCCAGCGGCCGCGGCCGGCCGGCGGGCGCCTCGTAGGTGCCGTTGGCGATCTGATCGTCGGTGCCGTCAAGGTCCGGGACGTCGAACAGGTCCCGGATCGGCCGCTTGATGTGCCTGGCGGCGGCGCCATCGACATGGGTCCCTTCCAGGAAGGCAAAATGCAGTGGGATCGGGGTTCCCGATTCCGAGACCACGACGGGAATGCCGTGGTTGCGCATGATCAGTCCGAGCTGCTCGACGAGATAGGCTTCGAACAGGTCGGGCTGGGTGATCGTGGTCGAGAAGTGGCCGGGCGTCGGCATGTGGCCATAGGGCTGACGCGAATCGACCTGCGTGTACGAGCTCGTGGTGACGCTGATTTCCGGATAGAACGCCCGGTAGCGCCGGTTGGTGTCGCCGCCGGCCGCGAGCGCGGCGAAGGAATCGCGCAGGAACCGGGTATTTCGGGCATAGAGCTCGCGCAAGGCCGCGACCGCCTTGTGGGCGTCGTCAAAACTCTGCCGCGTGAAAGGCTCCGGCGTCGCGATGGATTCAATGGCTTGGGGGTAGCTGCGATTCTCCATGAAGCATCATAGAATCTCGGAAGCGGCTTGGGGAGGGGCGATGAACCGCACCGCCGGACTTTCGTGGGCAGCCACGGCGGCATTCATCAGACATTGCCGATGGCAAAGGCCACAAACGCGGCAGAGAGCCAGCCGCCTCCCCGGAGCAGCCGACGAAGAGTTCTCCGCCTTACGGGACATAGATTTTTTTCGCTGCGTTGAGAGCACGGCTGCAGCCTGAGCGATTACCCTGGGCATCATCCCGCTTCGCGCGGGCCATCGCCGCGGAAAATCGTGACTGCAGCCGCTGGTCGGCGGTGTGGACGGATTCCGGCGTGGGCTGGTGGCCAAGCTGCGCATCGACCGACTGACGTGCCGTCAGTCCGGCAAGCGGCTCGCCCGCCGATCGATGAATGGTTGCTTCAAATTGTGAGATGTCGGCGGTGCAAGGCCCGGCTTGCGCTGTTCCCGTATTTAGCCAGAGCGCCGCGCCTGCAAGGAACACTGCCATGGGTTGAAGTCTTTTCATGGGTCGTCCAAGCTTATGGCTGATACCCCTGAGCATGATAATCCCTGCGACGGCCCTCTGCAATTGGTCGCCTGGCCGTCGCGTCAAACTGGCGGGATATTCGATGACTGTTCTCGCATCCGGGTGGACCGTGCCAATCATGGCTGGCCGCATCGATTCGTCTTGCGGCAATAGCCCAAAGCTTCATGAATTTGCTCCCCTGGGAATCACGGGAGAGCTGCGGCGTCTTGATTACGACACCGCCAACTCCATCCGCGCGCCAATGATGGCAGCACGCTTGAAACTCGTGCCGGCCTCCCAGGTCACCTACGGTACTGACGACCCGTATTTCCGCTTGGATCAAATGCGCGACCTGGAAAGACTGGGGCTGGACGTCTCTGACCTGACAGCCGTTGGCAGCGCTAACGCAGTGAGGTTGATTCCACGGCTTGGTGTCTGAGGCGATCGGCCGCAGGACGAAATCCAGCCGAGAGTTCGAAGGGATTCATTCGGGCAGCCCTGCCAGCCGCAGACCGGCCTCGAAGCAGGCGCGATGCTCCGGTCGCCTGATGGGAATCCAGCCTTGAAGACTGGAGACACGGAACGCCGGATTCAGTCTTCGCAGATGTTCGATCGCCGTCCGCGCCCGCTGGGTTCGACCAGCAAGCGCGTGACTTGCGGCGATGACGGCAACCACAGCCAAAAAGGTCGGCGCTTCCCGGAAAGACTGTTCGGCCCATGATGCTGCTATCTCGAAGCGCCCGGCTAACAGATGCGACAGCGCCATGCCCGCCTGCATCCGGAACATCTCCGGGTCCAAGGGACTGAATCGCATCGCGCGCGTAAGAAACTCGATCGCGGCATCGGGCTCGCCGCTCAGGGTTCTGAGAAAGCCGCCCAGAAACCACGCGGCTGCCAGATTGGGATTGAGCACCAGGGCTTTGTCGAGCAGCACGATCGCGCCGTCCACCTCACCGGCGAGATGGGCAAGGGCATGGCCACCCCTCGTCAGCGCAACAGCGTCGTCCTTGCCGAATTCCACTGCAAGCCGCGCCAATCGAGCGCCTTCCGCGCTTTCCCGCTCCCGATCGACCATCCAGCCATTTATTCTCCGCCAGAAATGACACCAGGCTGCCATCGCATGGGCAGAGGCAAACTCCTGATCGAGCTGGATCGCCTTGTAGAACAGCGGCAGGGCCTCGTCGATCGCCGCCTGCGTCCCGCGGTGCAAATGAGGCATTGCGCGCAAGTAAGTATCGTAGGCACTGAGGTTGCCGGTCGGCTTCCGCCTGGCGCGCTCTATCTCGGCTCGCTCGAGCTGGGAGGCAAGCGCTCCAACGATCCCGGTCGCGATTTGATCCTGAAGCTCGAAGACGTCGTCGAGCCTCCCTTCAAATCGATCGGCCCAAAGGTGGATGCCGGCTGAAGTATCGACCAACTGTCCCGTGATACGGATCCGGCTTTCGGACTGGCGGACACTACCTTCAACGACATAGCGCACGCCGAGCTCGCGCCCCACCTGCTTCTCGTCCACCGTCCGGCCCTTGTAGGTGAAACTTGAGTTGCGCGCGATCACGAACAACCAACGAATGCGCGACAAGGCCGTAATGATCTCCTCCACTATTCCGTCGGCAAAATAATCCTGCTCGACGTTGCCGCTGAGATTTCGGAACGGCAGGACTGCGATCGACGGGGAATCCGGCAGAGCCGGAACGGGGGTGAGCCTCTCAGGCGTCACGTCCGTCATCCCAATCGGCAAATTGGTGGCCAATTCCTGCTCTTCGATCTCGCCGACAAACCGCAGGCCTCGGCGCGAGACCGTCCGGATCAGGCGCTGCTCCTTGCCGGTGTCCCCGATCGCCGTGCGTACGGCGTTGACGTGGCTGGTCAGCGTTGACTCCGAGATGATCCGCCCACTCCACACGACCTGCAAGAGTTCGTCTCTTGTCACAACTCGGAGCCGGTTTCGGATCAGAAAAAGCAGGAGATCGAACACCTTCGGTCCAATCGCGATGAGCTCCGAGCCCCGTTTGAGCTCGCGTCGATCGGCGTCCAAGCAATAATCTTCGAACAAGAACGGCACGGCCACGCTCCGCTTGGACAAGAAGCCAAGAAGAATCCAATCGCAATCCATGACAGCCGCAAGGCTTTTTCGCCTGCGTCGGCGCATCCTTCCTACACAGCCAAGCCATTGCTCTGCAACGGAGGATGAAGATGAATATTGTCATTATCGGCGGCACCGGCCTCATCGGAACCAAGCTCGCGGGCAAACTGCGTCAGGACGGCCACGACGTAGCGCCGGTATCGCCCCGCACGGGCGTCAATACGATCACGGGCGAAGGGCTCGCCGCCGCGCTTTCAGGTGCTGAAATCGTGGTTGATGTCGCGAACTCGCCGTCCTTCGAGGACAACGCGGTTCTGAAATTTTTCGAGACATCGGGGCGCAACCTGCTTGCCGCCGAGTCCGCAGCCGGCGTGCGGCACCATGTCGCGCTCTCAATCGTCGGGACTGATCGGTTGCCGGAATGCGGCTACTTCCGCGCGAAACTGGCGCAGGAGAACCTGATCAGGGCCTCAAAGATTCCCTATACTATCCTGCGCGCGACGCAGTTCTTCGAGTTTGCTGGAGGAATCGTCGAGTCCTCTTCCGATGGACGAACTGTCCGACTGTCGCCCGCCCTATTTCAGCCCGTGGCTTCGGACGATGTCGCGGCTGCGCTGGTCGACGTCACGCTCGGTGCCCCCATCAACGGCATTGTCGAATTGACCGGCCCGCAGCGCTTCAGCCTGGACGAATTCGGCCGGCAATACGTCAACGCAAAAAAGGACCCACGGAGAGTCGTTGCCGACATCCATGCTCGCTACTTCGGTGCGGAGCTGGACGACCGGTCTCTCACGCCGGCCGGAAATGCGCGGCTC
>NZ_JBAURI010000749.1:0-1814 GCF_049581145.1 Bradyrhizobium sp. | reverse complement strand
AGGCCGGCCTGCCTCCGGATTGACCAGCCGCGCCCTGCTCAAAGCGGATGCAATTGACGCCGGAGAGCGATTATTTTGGACGCACAAAGATGCGACTTGATGAGGTCGCTGCGCTTCGCGTAACTTGCGGTCATGGGCAAAGCGGGCAAATCTTATTCGAAGAAGAAATCGGTCGGACCTCACGTCGCTGCCGGCGACGATGAATCGGCGCGCGGCCGGCTGCTCAGTGCGGCAACGCATCTGTTCTGCAAGGACGGCATCAACGCCACCGGCATCGACGCCATCATCGATGAAGCCGGCACCGCGAAGACGACGCTCTACAAATTGTTCGGCTCGAAGACCAATCTCGTGCATGCCGTGCTGGAGAGCGAAGGCAGGCAGTGGCGCGAATGGTTCATCGGCGCCATCGAGCAGGGCGGCGGCGACGCGCAGACCAAACTTGCGCGGATCTTTCCGGCGCTGAAGCGCTGGTTCGGCGAAGAGCGGTTCTATGGCTGCCCGTTCATCAATGCGGTGGCCGAGCACGACAAGGATCAGAAACAGTTCCGCTCCATCGCGCTCAAGCACAAGAAGGTGGTGCTTGCCCATATCGAGAAGCTCGCGGGCGAAATGGGCGCGGCCGAGCCGGAAATGCTGGCGCATCAACTGGCGCTATTGATCGACGGCGCGATCGTCGCCGCCATGGTGTCGCGCAATCCCGGCGTCGCCGACACCGCGGGCCTGGCTGCGGGCTCGCTGTTCGAGCCGGCAAAGGCAAAGAAGCCGAAGCGCGCGGGCAACGCCCCGGCGCAGCTGGTCGCGGTCGTGTAGATCGCGCCCACTTGGCCGCGGCGCTACTTCGGTTCTGAAATCATCCTCTCAAGCCGCGCCAGCTCCTGATCCAGAGCGCCTTCGACATCGGCAGCCCTGATCTCGATGACCCGATAGTTGCGGCTCTCGAGCCAGGCCCGTCGCGCGGCGCGGTCTGCGGTAATGGCGTCGGACTCGCCGGCATTGATCAACTCGATCGCCAGCCGGTGCACGAAGGAGACGAAATCCGGAATCTGGCGGCCGACCGGAGTCTGGCGCTTGAACCGGCCGGCGAAGCGGCGGTCGCGGGTCAGGGCCTGCCAGAGCAAGCGCTCGGCATCGGTCGGATTGCGCCGGAGCAGCCGCGCCAGCCCGCGCAACGAGCCGCTGGAGTCCGGGGACGAACTGCCCTGCCCCTGCTCGGCCAATAGCGCGCGCAGCCGTGTCGCCTGTTCGCCATCGAGCACGCCGCCCTTCGCCGGGCCCTTGCGGCCCTCGGCGATCGCCATCACCACGCCGTGCAGCGTGTGCATGTCCTGCTTGGTCGGCTCCATCCGGGTGAAGATGTTGCGCAGGTTCACCAGCATGGTGTCGCGCTTTTCCGCCGGGCGCAGGAACTCGACCTTGTCGAGCTCGCGCACGAGATTCTCGAAAAAGGCGTCCATCTGGTGCTGGGACGCGCGTTCGGAGCGCTCGGGCATCGCGAACGGCAACGCCGCCGCGGTCGACAGCTTGAACCATTCGTAGCCCATCAGCAGCACCGCCTGCGCCAGGTTGAGCGAGGCAAAGCCCGGATTGACCGGAAAGGTGACGATGCGGTTGGCGCGCGCCACCTCCTCGTTGGTCAGGCCCGAGCGCTCGCGGCCGAACAGGATGCCGGCCGTCCCGCCACCGCCATGCGCCACGATCTCGTGCGCGGCCGCCTCAGGCGCCACCACCGGCTTGGCCTGGTCATGGGCGCGCGCGGTGGTCGCAAACAGCAGGTCGAGGTCGGCCACGGCGGCATCGAGGTTCTCGAACAGCTC
>NZ_JBAURI010000748.1:0-14068 GCF_049581145.1 Bradyrhizobium sp. | reverse complement strand
CACTTGGACTGCGTCGCGGCTGTCTGTCAGATAACTGTAGCGTGCGGCCTGCGCTTTGGCCATTCAACTGCAGTGTACCGCGTGCCACTTTTGCGGGGGGTCCACACTGGAAGTTGGGCAGCAAGCCACCCTTTCGCACATCGCGCAGACGAGTTGCCTTAGTCCCGATCGCAATATGGTTTGGCTTCTTTGGCCGCGCTTGAGCTCAGCCTCATCGCCTGTCGGACCGGCGGGGCGAGGATCTCCATGCGCCCTTGCCGGCCAATTCTCCAGGAGCAGCAGCTCATCATGACCGAAACCACTCCAACCCACCCGTTCGATGACCTGGAGGCGCTGTCGTGGCTATGCTCCCAACCTGATGGACGCGTGTGCGCAAGTGCGGCGGAACTCGGGCGCCGATGGGGCTGGAACAGGATGCGGACCGGTCGCCGGCTGAAGGCGTGGCAGAAGGCCGGCTACATCCATCGTAACGCCGAAGCGATCATCGTAACCGCGCCTGTTACACCGACTGTTACCAAGGCTGTCAGTGTCACAGCCATACCTGAGACTACGGTAGCGGGGCGTTCCATGACGCCGGTCAACCTCGCTGCGTTCGTTACGGCGCTGGCGCTCGCTTGCTTATCAGCGGCCTTCTCCATTGATGGCCTCACCGCAATCTTTGCCGGCGCGTTCTGGCCCATAATTACCATGGGCGCTGCACTGGAAGCCGGGAAGCTCGTCGCAGCGGCGTGGCTGACCGAGCATTGGCACTCGGCGCCCCCGCTTCTGCGCCTGATCCTCGTCACGATGATCGGCGTATTGATGGGCCTGAACGCTGTCGGCGTGTTTGGCTTCCTCACGCGCGCCCCACCTCGATCATATGGCAGCCATGTTGATAGAAGCTGGTGGTTTTTCCTATGCGGAGGCGGCGGAGATCTGCGGATGCTCCAGCGACGAAATCAAGAGCCGCATTTACTGATGCCATACACGAATTGCGAATTTACCGTTCATATCCTCCGCTGGCCTCAGGATGGTTTGCCTTGATCGGTGCCGATCCCCCATCCCACTTCATTCGAAACGTGCGTAATCAGGAGCCACATCCGCTATAGGCGACGTTGTTCATAAGCGCTCGAAGTCGAACGATGATTTCGGCTGCTCGCTTTCCGTCGCTAGCGATACTATTGAGCGCCTGCCGGACTTCTTCCAGATCTGGCGGTTCAGCGCGCAGAAAGTTCAACCCGGCCTTTGCATTAGTGACCGCCGCCGTGATCGCGTCGACGATCTCGTGGGCTTGCGCGTTATAGCTGCGCGCGAATTCCGCCGAGGTCTGCAATGGCACTTGGCCCTTCGCGTCGCTCGCACTTCCCTCCGGCCGGAATAAGTGTTGTTCCATTAGCATGACAAATCTCCTTGACTGTCGATGGACGGTTTGCTGATCGAAACGCTCATGGAGACGGAGCTCGACCGATTGATCGAATGCCGGCGGAGCTGGAAGGCTCTGGTAGCCCATCTTGGACTGTTGTTCGCTGTCACCCCTCGCCGCCAGACCGGAAGTGCTGTCGCCTCTCGCGCGGATCATAGACGTTATCGTAGTCATCGGCGTGCTCCGAAGTTCGGCGTCGGTTCGGTGAGCGGCACTGTGCTCACGGTGGCGTCGTTGCCTTGCTTGCAATCGCCTCCAATGCGGCTGCCATGGCGTTGACTGTCGTGTCCGTGCCGTCCAGGCCGTGGCGGCGCGCAAAAAATGCGGGATCGTTGTAAGACAGCCACGCGGCGCCGGACGCGTCCTGCCAGACCAAGGCCTTGAGTGGTAGATCGATGCCCAACATCTGAGTCGACTGCATCAGCGGTGTGCCGGTCTTTGCATCGCCAAAGATCAGGAGCTCTGTCGGTCGCAGCGGTAGCCCAACCGCGGCCGCGCCCGCGGCGTGATCAATATGGGCAAAGACTGTCATTCCCCTGGCCCTGACCTCGGCCTCGAACCGATTCATCGTTTCCTCCGGTCCAAAGCGGCTTTCGATCGTAATCAGTCCGTCCGCGGCCATTGCTTATTGTCCCAAGGCATTCACGATGACTTGACCTTACCCCCGGCGGACGCATCCATCCTTGAGGCAGTTCTGAAAAATCCTGAAAAAGCGGCGCCCGACGAACACATATTTATTGCGCGAAACTGTCCAAATAGCCTTAAAATGCGCGAACGGAGCTCCCATGCCAGGCCATGATCAACGGCCCGTCTATAAGTTCGGCGTGTGGGAAATCGATCTTGCGCGCCGCGAAATGCGGTTGAACGGGATTCCGACTGACCTTGGCAGCCGGGCGTTCGAAATCCTCGAGACACTGATCCAGTCGGCCGGCGAGTTGATCGACAAGTATGATTTGATGAACCGTGTATGGCCGGGTGCAGCGGTTGAAGAAAATACCCTACAGGCTCAAATCTCCGCGATACGCAAGGCGCTGGGTCCCGATCGAGGTCTATTGAAGACGAGCGCGGGTCGTGGCTATCGGTTGCTGGGAGACTGGGTCATTCAGCAGGAGGATTTCGCCGCGGCCAGCATGCCGACTGCGGAACGCGCTCCAAGCCATGTCAGCAATCTTGCGGCGGCATCCGGCGCGCTGATTGGCAGACAGGCCGCCGAGGGTCAATTATTGGAGCTGCTTTCGACCTATCGAATGGTCACTATGACCGGGCCCGGCGGTATCGGGAAGACCGTACTCGCGCAGGCGGTTGCCCGCAATCTGCTCGCGACCGTCGGAGGTGACGGCTTGCTGGTCGAACTAGCCTCGCTGTCTGATCCAGCGCTGGTGCCATTTGCGGTCGCGAGTGCACTCAGCCTCAAACAGGGTGGCGAGATTTCTTTCGAATCCATCGCGCGGGAAATCGGAGCAAGAAGACTCCTGCTCGTGCTGGATAATTGCGAGCATCTCATTGAAGGGGCCGCCAGGTCGGCGGATACGCTCGTACGATCCTGTCCAAACACGACTATTCTGGCGACGAGCCGCGAGGTGCTTCGCATCGACGGCGAGTATGTCTATCGCGTTCCCCCGCTCGATGTTCCGGGACGGGGCGAAGATGGCGATCACGATGTCCTCGGACGTAGCGCAGTGCAGCTTCTGATTGCCAGGACGAAGGCATTGAACGCCGACTTCTCGCCGCGCGGGGAAGACCTTCAGCTGGTCGCTGCGATTTCGCGTCAGCTCGATGGCATCCCCTTGGCCATCGAATTCGCGGCGGCGCGTATCGCAACTCTTGGATTACAACAGGTTGCCGCGCGCCTGCACGATCGCTTCAGCCTGCTGACCCGCGGCCTCCGAACGGCGGTGCCGCGGCACCAGACCCTGCTCGCGACCCTCGATTGGAGTTATGAACTGCTGTCCGAGACGGAGGCGCGGGCGTTGCGCCACCTTGCGGTGTTCAACGGCGATTTTTCTCTCGATGCCGCTGCCGCTGTGATGGGAAATCTCGACGCTGTCACGGTTGCGGATAGCCTGGCAGGCTTGGTCGTCAAGTCGCTCCTCGCTGCCGACTTTCAGGCCGGGAACGATCACTATCGTCTGCTGGACACGACGCGCGCCTACGCCCTCGAAAAACTGCGCCGCGCGGGAGAGCACTGGGAAGCCGCACGCCGGCATGCGGAATACTTTCGGGAAGCCCTCATTCAGGCCGACGCAGAGAGCAATTCCTTGCCGCGAGCGAATTGGCAGAGCCGCCATGGAAGACACCTCGGCAACGTCCGCGCCGCCCTCGAATGGGCATTCTCCGCGGACGGGGACTCGGAGGTCGGCGCGGCGTTAACTGCCGCTGCAGTGCCGCTCTGGGTCCACTTGTCGCTGTTCGGCGAATGTCGCGAGCGCACCGAATTGGCGCTCGCGCGGCTGAACGATGGTGCCATGGGTCCAACACGCTTGCGCATGCAGCTCTCGGCGGCCCTTGGGTGGTCGCTGACGTATAGCCAAGGTCGTGCGCGGGATGCGGGCCCGGCACTCGCGATCACCCTCGAATTAGCGGAGCGATTTGACGACAGGGATTATCGCCTGCGTGCCCTCTGGGGGCTGTGCATCGACCAGTTCAACAATGGTGAATTTCTTAAGGCACTCGAGTTCGCTCAGCGTTTCAGCAAGGCAGCGGAGGTCTCCGCCGATCCGACCGACTTGAGGCTGGCCGATCGGCTTCTTGCCGTGTCACTTCACTTTCTTGGCGACCAACACGGCGCACGTCGCCACATCGATCAAGTGGACGCGTCTCTCGATCTCCTGGTCGAAAAGCCCAAGCTTTTCCCGCTCGATCTGCGGATCTCGACGCACTATTTCCGCGCCCGCATCCTGTGGCTGCAGGGTCTCGCCGACGAGGCGCTGCGCCTTGTCGAGCACAACATCGAGGAAGGACGCGCGAATGGTCACGCCCTAACGTTCTGCAGTGTGCTGGGGCAGGCCGCGTGCCCGATCGCTCTAATGGCCGGCGATCTCGACGCGGCGGAGCGCTATGGCGAAGTACTGTTCGAGCACACTGAGCGCCATGCGATACGGCTTTGGCGGATTTGGGCGGGCTGTTTCAAAGGCATCGTCATGGCCAAACGAGGCGACATCGACGCCGGCCTCGCTCTCTTGCGCAGTGAAGTCGATCGCGCAGGCGACGCGAGGCTCTTGCCGCGCTTCCTCCTTCCGCTGGGCGAACTTGCGGCCTGTCTCGGCGAAGCAAATGAAATCGAAAAGGGGCTTGCCGCGGTCGACGAGACCTTGGAGCGCTGCGAAGCCAGGCACGAACAGTGGTACGTTCCCGAGCTCTTGCGCATTAGAGGTGAATTAATGTTGAAAGATAAGCGGCATCAATCCGCCTCGTCGGCGGAGCAATGCTTCTCGGAAGCCTTGAAGCTTGCAAAGCAACAGGGCGCGCTGTTCTGGGAGTTGAGAAACGCGCTAAGCCTCGCGCGGCTTCGCGTTGAGCAGGGGCGGAAGACCGACGCAAACCAAATCCTTGCTCCGGCATACGGCGCATTCGAGGGACTTGAGATTGCCGACGCTCGTGAGGCAAAAGCGCTGCTTGAAGGGTTCGACGCTGACTAGCGGCACGACATCAATCTGTTCGGTGAACATGAGCCGCCACTCGCTTCAGTCGTTTCGGCTTGCGCACTTGGATCGCCCGCATGATGCTGAGGTAGGCCCAATTGCGACTACCGACGTTTCAGGAGAACGGGATGGACGCGCCGCAAGCCTTTGAAACGGCTGTGATAAGGAAGATCGCCCGGCGCATTTTGCCACTGATCTTGCTCGCCTATTGCATCGCTTACATTGATCGCGCGAACATTGCCGTCGCGGCTTTGACGATGAACAAGGACCTTGGCTTCGACGCCTTCACATACGGCTTGGGGGCCGGCATATTCTTCGTCGGTTATTTTATCTTCGAGGTTCCGAGCAACCTGATCCTCGAGCGCGTCGGGGCCCGCCGCTGGATCGCCCGGATCATGTTCACCTGGGGGCTTCTTTCCGCAGCATGCGCCTTCGTGACGGGGCCGACAAGTTTCATCGTGGTGCGCTTTCTGCTGGGCGCAGCCGAGTCCGGCTTTTTCCCGGGCGTTGTGCTCTATTTCACCTATTGGTTCCCGTATCGATTTCGGGGCCGCGTCATAGCGGTTCTGTTCCTGGCGGGGCCGATTGCGAATGCCCTCTCAAATATCGCCTCGGGCGCTATTCTCGGGATGAATGGCGTATTGGGCCTGCACGGCTGGCAATGGGTGTTTATGATCGAAGCCCCGCCGGCTCTTATTCTGTCGTTCGTCGTGCTTCGGACAATGATCGACCGCCCCTCCTCGGCAAACTGGCTTCAACCCGACGAGCGCCACTGGCTCGAGAAGGAGCTCGACGACGAGCGGGCCGGGAGCGAAGCTCAAGGTCGGCTCAGCTTGGGCAAGGCTTTGATGGACTCGCGGGTCGCCACGCTTTCGATGATCTATTTTCTGTCGGTGACGGCGGGCTATGGGACGACCTTCTTCCTGCCGCAAATCGTCAAGAGTCTTGGCTTGTCCAATTTTAGGACGGGTGTCGTATCGGCGATACCCTACCTGGTTGGCATGATCGCGCTCTTGGTTTGGGGCTGGTCGAGCGATCGAAGCGGGGATCGTCGTTGGCACTTGATCGCGGCTTCCGTCACCGCCGGTGTCGGATTTGCGGCCGCGGGCGCGGCCGGAAGCTCCTTGTGGTCGCTGCCGGCGATGTGTCTCGCTCTGGTTGGCATCTATGGTACGCGACCTACGTTTTGGCCACTTCCCTCGATTTTCTTGAGCGGAACGGCCGCAGCAGGCGGCATCGCGCTGATCAATTCGATTGGAAATCTTGGCGGCTATGCCGGACCATTTATTGTGGGCTGGATTAGGAATTCGACGAACAGCTTCGAAATGGCGCTGTATTTTCTTGCTGGCTGCTCGCTGGCCTTGGGCGCACTTGTTTTCGTTGCCAGGAGGGCCAGCGACGCGCGGTCCGGCCGATTGCCGGGAATCGCAGAGACCCGCTAGGCCTCAAAGGCGTTATACCGATTGCCAGGGCCATCGACATAACGCCAAACCTTGACGCCGGCTACGGATCAAGCGCAGCTGTGGCCGGCAGCCGGGTGGCAGCCGTCTGACAGGCTCAGAGAGGCGGTCGCGAGTGCATCCAGTGCTGCTGCAAAAAGTCCACGAAGGCGCGCACCTTCGGCAGAAGCAGGCGGCTGCGCAGGGTCAGGATGCTCAATGGCGCGGGCGGCCGCTGATAGGCCTCGAGCACAATCCTGAGCCGTCCGTCAGCGAGACAATGCGCAACCTGCCAGGACGGCACTCTGACGAGCCCGGCCCCAGCCAAGGCCGCACTGACCAATGTGTCGAAGTCATTGGCGCAAAGCCGGGTTGGAATGCGCAAAGACCTTCGCGTTGCGCCGTCTTGGAAGCTCCATTCCGCCACGCCTGGTACATCGCCGAAGGCCAGGCAGTCCTGCTCGACCAGGTCGTCCGGCGTCGCCGGCTCGCCGCGCCGGCGCAGATAATCCGGCGCGCCGCAGACGACAAGCTGGATGTCGTCGAGCTTGCGGACAATGAGACCTGAGTCTTCCAGCGGTCCAACGCGAAGGGCAACATCGATGCCTTCCTCGGCAAGACGTACCGGCCGATCCACCAACAGCAGATCGATCGAGACCTGAGGCTGCTCCGCCAGATAGCCGGGCAGCATCGGCCCCAAGCGCAACCGACCAAGCAGCGATGGAGCGCTCACGTGCAGCCGGCCGGACGCTACTCCGCTCTGCGCCGTGAGGCCGCGTTCCGCCTCGTCGACCTCCTGCAAGATCTGCTTCGCCCGTTCGTAGTAAAGCAGGCCGGACTCGGACAGCGAGAGATGGCGCGTTGTCCGCTCGACAAGCGTGGTGCCGAGGACCTCTTCGAGTGCCATGAGCTGGCGGCTGACGGAGGTGAGAGAAAGACCCAACTGACGGCCCGCGGCCGACAGGTTCCCCGCATCCGCAATCTTAACGAACACCCGCATCGCCGCGAACTTGTCCATGGGCGCATTATCGCGAAAACCGGAAAGATGTCTCGCCGAATTTCGGGGTACTCACCAAAACCGGAAGACTCTATCTGTCGGTTGTGGGCTGACAGGACAGAGGAGCGAGCGATGAAGATCTGCGTATTCGGCGCCGGCGCGATCGGCGGCTACATGGCGGGGGAACTTGCATTGGCGGGCCATGAAGTGTGTGCAATTGCCCGCGGTACGCATCTGGCCGCGATTCGGAGCCACGGGCTCAAGCTGATCGTGGAGGGCCGGACCCGCACGGTCGACTTGCCGGCAAGCGACGACCCCGCGGCGTTTGGCCCGCAGGACGTCGTGATCTGCGCGCTGAAGGCACAGCAGGCCCACGCCAGCGCGGGCGCGTTCGCTCCACTGCTCGGTCCGCGCACCGCCGTTCTGACGGCGATGAACGGCATTCCCTGGTGGTATTTCTATCAGGAGCGCGGCCCGCTGGACGGCCATCATCTGGAAAGCGTCGATCCCGGCGCCGCGCAGTGGAACGCGATCGGACCCGAGCGCGCCATCGGCTGCGTCGTCGATCCCGCTTGCGAGGTCGTGGCGCCCGGGGTTATCCAACACCGCCTGTTCAAGCGTTTCACGATCGGCGAACCCGACGGCTCCACCTCGGAGCGCATCGTGGCGCTGCGCGATGCGCTGGTTTCGGCCGGATTCGACGCGCCGATCCGTGATACAATCCGCTGGAACATCTGGCTCAAGCTCTGGGGCAACGTCTGCTTCAACCCGATCAGCGCTCTTACCCTCGCGACCCTGGATCGCGTAACCTCCGAGCCTGGTCTGCGCGCCCTATGCAAGTCCATGATGGCTGAAGCGCAGGCGATCGCGGCAGCGCTCGGCGTTGCGATCCCCGAAGAAATGATGGAGCGGCGGCTGAACGCAGCCGGATCCGTCGTCGGTCACAAGATTTCGATGCTGCAGGATCTCGAACGAGGCCGATCACTCGAGATCGATGCCCTCGTGACCGCCGTCCAGGAAATCGGCCACCTCGTCAAGGTCGCAACACCAACGATCGACGCGGTGCTTGCATTGGTGCAGGAGCGCGGCCGGCAGGCGGGACTCTATGGCAATGATGCTCAGCGCTAAGCCCGGGCTTTCCTACGCCAGACAAAACGGGGCGGGCATCACGCCGCAGCGATCGCCCACGCACCGGAAAAACGAGGAGAAGACCTTGACCATGAAGGATGCATCTTGCGGCCGGTCGAGGCTGCCGGTAGCCAGCCCTCTGCCGTCCTCGTCGATAAGCCTTGGCATGACACTGGTGATGGCGATCGCGTGCGGCGTGGCGGTTGCCAACATCTACTATAACCAACCCATGCTCGGCATCATGGAAGGCGCCTTCCCGAGGCAGGTCGCAGTGATCGGGCTCGTGCCCACGGTAACCCAGCTCGGTTTTGCCGCTGGCCTCTTGTTGCTGGTACCGTTGGGAGATCGCTTCGACCGGCGGCGTCTCATCCTCATTCAATTCGCAACACTCACGCTGTCGCTGGCCGCCGCTGCGCTCGCGGCCGACGCCTGGTGGCTCGTGGCTGCATCCGCACTTGTCGGAGCGGCGTCAAGCGTGGCGCAGCAGATCGTACCCTTCGCGGCGGAGTTGGCCACGCCCAGTCGCCGTGGTGCGACCATCGGAATCGTGATGAGCGGCGTGCTCTGCGGCATGCTCTCTGGCCGCGCCCTTGCCGGCGCGGTTGGCGATTACTATGGCTGGCGCGCCATGTTCTGGCTCGGCCTGCTGCTGACGGTTGCGGTGGGCCTGTTGTTGGCGGCGGTGTTGCCCGGAAGCCGACCCAGCACGCAGCAGGGCTACGGCTCGCTGCTCAGATCCCTGGCCATGCTGTGGTGGGAAGAGCCGACCTTGCGACGGGCGACCATCATCCAAGGCTGCCTGTTCGGCTCGTTCAGCGCCACCTGGACGATCCTGGCGCTGCAACTCGACGTCCGATACCACCTCGGCGCCGGCATCGCCGGACTGTTCGGCCTCATCGGCTTGGTCGGCGTGTTGTTTGCACCGATCGCCGGGAAGATCGCAGACCGCAGAGGTCCGCACGCCGTCATCGGACTTGGCAGCGTCATCATGCTCACCTCCTGGGTGGTTTTCGAGGCGTGGGGCATGATCGCCGGCCTGATCGTCGGCGTTATCTTGCTGGACTTCGGCGAGCAAGGCGCGCTGGTCTCGAACCAGCACGTCATTTATGCGCTACGCCCGGAAGCGCGTAACCGGCTGAACACGATCTTCATGGGAGGAATGTTTGTGGGCGGGGCGGTCGGCTCAGCAGGCGCGAGCCTCGCTTGGGAATTCGCTGGTTGGGCCGCTGTCTGCGCTTTCGGAGCGGCCCTGGTCGCGATCGCGCTCGGTCTGCATGCTTGCGGTCGTGTGACCGAGAAGCGGGAGGGCTGAAAACCATGGCCACGCGCGCGGTGGACTTCTGGCAAGCAACGACCCCACGGCGTCTGGCCCACACGTGATCTGCGCGCCGAAGGCGCAGCAGGCCCACGCCAAGCGCGGGCGCTCCGCTGCTCGGCTCGCGCACCGCCGTTCTGACAGCGATGAACGGCATACCCTGGCGTTCATGCCGTCAGCCCTCGACCGCAGCTGCATGTCCTGCCGATCCGCTCGTCTTCTTGAAAATGAGGAGCAGCAGAAATAGGGCAAGCGTAGCGAGCAGCAGCAGCTTGTAATCGTCAATATAAGCCACGACCTGCGCCTGCTGCGTTACCAGAGCATCGAGGGCTGCCCGGCCGGCAGCGGTAAATGGGCTCAAAAACTGTGTGACGGTCGGGTCTTCGAAGGCGCGATTGACTGCGGTAACGTTTGCAGAGATGTCGGCGTGGTTGATCTCAGTATTGGTGGTCAGCAGCGCGGTGAAGGCGGAAATGCCGACGCTTGAGCCCAAACTGCGCGAAAGACTGAAGATGCTGGCCCCATCCGCGCGATCCTCCGGCGCCAGCGTCGAGAGTGTGACCGCGCTCATCGGGACGAAAAGAGCGCCGAAACCTGCTCCTTGCACCAACCCCGCTGTGACAACGGCTTGGCCTGAAACGTCCGGCGTCCAACCCGTCATGACGTAGAAAGCCCAAGCGGAAAGGCCGAGGCCAACCGCCAGAAGCAAGCGTGTGTCGACCTTTCCGACGAACCGGCCTACGATCAGTGTGGCGATCATCGTTCCCACGCCACGCGGTCCCATCACCAAACCGGCGGTGAGGACTGGATAGTTCATGAGATCCTGCAGATAGGGCGGCTGCAGGGCGAGCGAAGCATAAAGCGTGATGAAGGCGACTATGCTGAAGATCACGCCGGCTGCAAAATTGCGGTCGCGGAACAGCGCCGGCCGGATGAAGGGCCGTTGTGCAGTAAAGGTGTGGACCAGGAAGAGATAGAAGGCCGAGCCGGCCACAAGCGCTTCGATGACGATTTCGCTTGAACCGAACCAATCCTTGATCTCGCCGCGGTCCAGCAGGACTTGCAGCGCACCAATGGCCAGGCTGAGGGTACCGAAGCCAAACCAGTCAAATTTCTGCGGTCCGCTCCGCGGGCTCTCCGGCAGAAACACCATCATGCCAAGAGAGGCGATAATTCCCAGTGGTCCGTTGATATAGAACACATAGCGCCAAGTGTAATCCTGAGTGAGCCAGCCGCCGAGCACGGGGCCGAGGACGGGACCGACCACAACGCCAAGGCCGAACAGCGCCATCGCGAATCCATGGCGCTCTTTCGGATAAATCGTAAGCAGGACCGTTTGCGACAGCGGTATCATCGCCGCGCCAAAGGCGCCCTGCACAATTCGAAAGATCACGATCTGCGTCAGTGACTCAGCCAGGCCACAGAGCATCGAGGCGAGCGTGAAGCCGACGGTCGACACGATAAACAGGCGCTTGAGGCCGAAGCGGGCAACCAGAAAGCCGGTCGGCGGCGTCATGATCGCGGCAGCGGTGATGTAGGCGGTCAGCACCCAATCGATCTGATCCGGGCTTGTCGCCACGCTCCCCTGCACATAGGGCAACGCGACATTGACGATCGTCGTATCGAGCGTCTGCATCATTGCCGCGAGCAGCACCAGGAGTGTGATTGTGCCGCGACGGTTTCCAGCTTGGGCGGTGTCCTGCGTCATGACGCCCTGCCACGGCGATCAAACAGCGCGGTCAGGAAGTGCGGCAGGCCGCGTGCGTGTCCGGTGTCGACATCGATCTCGACGCTCATCCCCGATCGCAGCGGCGGCATGTCGGTCCCCCTCGTGTCGATCCGGACGCGCAGCGGTATGCGCTGGACGACTTTGACCCAGTTTCCGCTGGTGTTTTGCGCCGGGAGCAGCTGAAATTCCTGCGCCCCGGCCGGACTGATGCTTTCGACTGTGCCGTGCCATTGGACATCAGGGTAGGTATCGACTGTGACCAGCACTGGCTGGCCCAACCGCACATAAGTCATCTGGGTTTCCTTGGGATCGGCCTCAACCCAGGCGTGATGAGTGGCAACCAGGTTGAAGGCAGTGACCGAGGCGGCCAGATACTTGCCGGGCGCGATAGAGGGTACATCGGTCACTATCCCGGCGAACGGCGCCCTCACCGACGTATGGTCGAGCTCGCGCTGGGCTTCGTCGACCACCGCCTTGGCCTGCAGGTATTGCGGATGCCGCGTCGTCTCGATATCGGGATTGCCGCCAAGCCGTGCCAATTGGGTGGCCGCCTGCTGCTGCAGCGACCGAAGTTTGCTCTTGTTGTCGAGCAGCGTGTAGTTTGCCTGATCGAACATGGCCTGTGACACCGCGCCAGAACGCACCAGCGCGCCTGCGCGATTGAAATTGATCTGGTCGAGATCGAGCTGCGCCTGCTCGGCCGCAGTGTCGCTTAGCATGCGCCTGTAGTCCTGCTTCATCGCATCGATCGCAAGCGCGGTCTGTGCAAGACTAGCCTTCGCGTTGTCGAGCGCGATCTGGAATTGACGGGGGTCAAGCCGGTAGAGAATTTGCCCCGCGGACACGTGTTGGTTGTCGCGGACATCGACGTCATCGACGATGCCGGAAACGTCGGTTGAGATGCCGACCTTATCAGCGTCAACATAGGCATCGTCGGTCGACACGAGCTGGCCGCCGGTCACGTACCAGTAAGCGCCCGCAACGAGAATGATCGGCAGCAGCGCGAACATCATCCAACGGATTCGACGGCTGCGGTGCGAGGAGGACCGTTGGTCGGTGGCGGCTACGGTCGCATCCGGCCGCTTGACGGTAATCGGGGCAATTGACGGTGGCGCGCGCCGGCCCAAAGGCAATCCAGGCACACTATCAACCGGCGATTCGCTGCGCCGAACCGCCTCGGGCTGCGACTGCTCGGACTTATCTTTCGAACGCTCGATTTGATCGACGTTAAGCATGGCGTTGATCCTGAGAACTAGGCGCTTCGTTCGATCAACTCGGCGAGAGCGTGCTCGATGAGATGCGCGACAGCGCGTGGCGCGTTGCGGGTTCGGTAACGTGCAGTGCGGGACTCATCCACGACTGCTGTGGTTCGTGGCTCTTTCTTCGCCGCATTTTCGCATTTACGAGGCTCATGGCTCAGCGTTGATCGCACCGAACCGTCCGCTCTGAAAATCGACCATCGCCTGCCTGATCTCGTCGGCAGTGTTCATGACGAATGGGCCATGCATCACGACCGGCTCGTCGATCGGCTCGCCGCCAAGGATCAGCACCTTGGCATCGTCTTCGGCTTCCAGCGTCACCTCACCGCCGGTCCGATCGAGCAGAACGAACTGCGCCTCTCGGGCGATGTCGCTGTCGTTGACAAGAACGGCGCCGCGCAGCACCACCACGCCGACGGTGTGGCCCTCCGGCAGCGTGAGCGATGTTGCGCCTCCTCGGCGCAGCCGCAAATCCCAGACGTTGATCGGCGTGAAAGTCCGCGCGGGTCCGCGGCGGCCCTGGTACTCGCCGGCGATC
This sequence comes from Bradyrhizobium sp., assembly GCF_049581145.1. Lineage (GTDB taxonomy): Bacteria > Pseudomonadota > Alphaproteobacteria > Rhizobiales > Xanthobacteraceae > Bradyrhizobium. The sequence continues at coordinate 620 of NZ_JBAURI010000748.1, read as the reverse complement.
ACACGCAGCGCACCCGCTTCGTCCGGCAAGGTCACGGCCGGAATCTCCCGCTCGAGCAGCGTCTGGTAGCCGGGCGCGGCGTTCTTGTCCTTGGCGCGGAGGTTGACCCAGAGCTGGACCATCTCCAGCGTCCCACCCCTTCGCGTGAACGACAGCGAGTGGAACTCCTGATGCAGGATGCCTGATGCAGCCGTCATCCATTGCACGTCTCCCGGCCCGATCACGCCGCCCTTGCCGGTCGAATCCCGGTGCTCAACCTCACCATGATAGACGATGGTAACGGTCTCGAACCCGCGATGCGGATGTTCGCCCACGCCGCGCGGCCTCTCCGCAGGAGAAAACTCTGCCGGTCCGGCATAGTCCAAGAGAATGAACGGGCTGACATGCTGGCCTTGGGTGCCGTACGAGAACAGCGATCGCACCGGAAAGCCATCGCCTACCCAGTGCGGCCTGGGGCTACTATAGATGCCGAGAACCTTTCGCATGGTGCTTCTCCATTGGAGGGCTCCGATTGGCCCTTGTCGCTGAAGAGAAGAATAGGCGCGCGACAAAGACGGCAGAAGACGGCATGATCGCGCCGCAGTGTCCTATCCGGAGGACAATCAGTGGCAATGCAGGAC
>NZ_JBAURI010000747.1:0-1893 GCF_049581145.1 Bradyrhizobium sp. | reverse complement strand
CTTGCCGACCACGGACTCGATCGTGACATCGCCGCCCAGCTGTCGGACGATGCCGTGCACCTGCGACAGCCCGAGCCCGGTGCCCTTGCCGGGCGGCTTGGTGGTGAAGAACGGATCGAAGGCGCGTGCGATCACCTCCAGGCTCATGCCCGAACCGGTGTCGGCGACATCGATCGTGACCCGGCCGGCGTCGGCATCGTGCCGCGTGCTGATGGTCAACGTTCCCGTATCATCGATCGCGTCGCGGGCGTTGATCGACAGATTGAGGATCGCCAGTTCGAGCTGATTCATGTCGGCGAGCGCGGCAGGCAGATCGTCTGCAAGGTCGAGCCTGATGGTGATGGCCGGACCGATCGATTGCTGCAACAGCTCGAACATCCCCCTGATCAGCCGGTTGACGTCGACCGGCTCGGTCGCGAGCTTCTGGATGCGCGAAAAGGCCAGCAATTGGGCGGTGAGCTTGGAGCCGCGCTCGGCGGCCTTGAAGGCATGCTCGGCCATCCGCACGATGCGCGGATCGGTGGCGCGCGCCTTGATCAGATCGAGATTGCCGACCACCGCGGTCAGAAGATTGTTGAAATCGTGCGCCAGGCCGCCGGTCAACTGCCCGACCGCTTCCATCTTCTGCGCCTGCACAAGCGCCGCCTCGGCCTTCTGGCGCTGGACGATTTCCTGGCTCAGCCGCGCATTGGTCTCGACCAGTTCGACGATGCGATCCTGCACCCGCTGCTCCAGCGACGCATTCAACGTCCGCAAGGCGTCTTCGCTTTGCCTGATTCGCAGCAGCGCGCGGATGCTGGCCGCAAGCTCCAGCGGCTCGGCGGGCTGCACCAGGAACATGTCGGCGCCGGAATCGAAGCCGCGGGTCCGCGAGGCCGAGGTGATGAAGGTCGACGAGGTCATCAGCACCATCGTCTCCGGCCATTTCTTCTTGATGAAGGCGCAGACGTCGAAGCCGGTGATATCGGGAAGCTGCACGTCGAGCAGGACGACCGGCGGCCGCACCTCCTCGACCACGCGCAGCGCCTCGGCGCCGGTTTGCGCCTCGATCACGGCAAAATCGCTTTCCTTCAGGTCGCGCGTCTTGACGTAGCGTTGCACGTCCTGATCGTCGACATTCAACACCAGCGGCGAGCCGACCTCCGTCATGCGGCGCCTCCCGTGGCCTCGCGCAGGAACAGCGCGACATTATCCCTCGAGATGGTGTTCTTGGAGATGACGCGCGTGCCCGCCGGCAGCCGCGCCTTCAATTCGGCATTGACGTTGAGCGAGGTCGAAACGATCACCGGCGTGACGCTGGTCCGGTGGTCGGCGTGAAGCTCCTGCAGCACCGTGAAGCCGTCGATGGTCGGCATCTGCAGATCGAGGATGATGACATCGGGCTGCTCGGCGCGGGCCTTGGTCAGCCCGGCGTCGCCGTCGCTGGCTTCGGAAAATTCGTAACGACCGTCGCCGGTGATGATCTGGCGCATGACGTAGCGGAAGGTCTCGTCATCGTCGATCAGCAGCACCTTCTTGGTGGCGTTGTCCGCCTGCCGCACCTGCTTGCTCGGATCGCCGCGCCGGGCCGGAATAGCCAGCGTGAACACCGAGCCCTGCCCGAGCACGCTTTCGACACTGAGCGTACCGCCGAGAAGTGTCGCCAGCGAGCGCGACAGCGACAGCCCGAGACCGGTGCCCTTGACCTTGCGGTGCAGCTTGGTGTCGACCTGGGAAAACTCCTCGAAGATGCGCTCGTGATCGACCGGATCGATGCCGATCCCGGTATCGCGCACCGTGAAGACGACCACGCCGGGCTCGCGATCATAGCGCGCAGTCACCCGGACCTCGCCCTGCTCGGTGAATTTCAGCGCGTTCGAGATCAGGTTGCGCAGGATCTGCGTGACCTTGGTC
>NZ_JBAURI010000746.1:0-5526 GCF_049581145.1 Bradyrhizobium sp. | reverse complement strand
ACCGACGAGATTTCATTCGATCGCGGCGCGATGGCGTTGCGCGCTCGCCGCAGGCGTACGCTGCACGCCATCACGCTGTCGGAAGCGCCGCTGGCGCTGACGCCCTCCGAACACACCGCGCGTATTTTCGCTGATGGACTGGTTGCCGCCGGACTCGACAGGCTGCCATGGTCGAAGCAGGCCGCGCAATGGCGCGACCGCGTGATGTTTCTGCGCAAGGCAGAAGGGGAAAGCTGGCCCGATCTGTCTGACGATGCGCTCGCCGCGCGGCGCGAGGACTGGCTGGTGGGAGCGCTGTTCGACAAGACCTCGCTGAAGGAGTTGTCGGCCGGCGATCTGTCGGAGGCGCTGCAGACGCTGCTGCCCTGGGAGTTGCGGGCGCGGCTGGAGCGCGAGGCGCCGACCCATTTCGAGGCGCCGACCGGCACCATGCTGGCGATCGACTATGAGGCCGAGCAGGGGCCGACCATCGCAGTGCGGCTGCAGGAGCTGTTCGGGCTCAACAGCCATCCCTCGATCGCCAAGGGCGCGGTGCCGCTGGTGCTGGAATTGCTCTCGCCGGCGCAACGCCCGGTCCAGGTCACGCGCGATCTGCCCGGATTTTGGCGCGGCAGCTATGCCGCGGTCCGGTCCGACCTGCGCGGGCGCTATCCCCGCCACCCCTGGCCGGAGGATCCCGCCAATGCGATGCCGACCCGCCGGGTCAAACCACGGGGAACGTGATGGGTTTTGGGCTGTCCGCGATGAACACGGCGAAGTGTGCAAGGCTGTTAACCCGTCGCTCATCTTTTTTGTCAAAATGGTAAATCGCGACGCTGCGATTTAATCGCGCTGTCGCCGCCGATGTGGTGAAATCGGCTGCTCGTCCTCTGGGTCCATGTGGCGTCATGCGTAACATCCTGATCACCGCGGCGATCCTCGCCGGCCTCGGCACCTTCATGGCGGAGATCGCCGACAAACTCACGCTGGCGCCGACCCCGGCCGCGGCCACCACGGCAGCCCGGACGGTCGCGGCGGTCGAGCCGCCGGTGCAGGAGAGTGCGCACAGCCTCAGCATTCCGCACGACGGCCGCGGTCATTTTGCCACCGAAGGCCGCATCAACGGCCAGCGCATCGCTTTCATGGTCGACACCGGCGCCTCCGTGGTCGCGCTGAATGAAACGTCAGCGGCGATGTTCGGGCTGCGCCCGACCCCGGGGCAGTTCACCGCGACCGTCACCACCGCCAACGGCAGCATCAAGGCGGCGCGCGCGCGGATTGCGATGATCGATGTCGGCGGCCTCGTGCTGCGCGACGTCGATGCCATGGTGCTGCCCGACGAGGCGCTGTCGGAGAACCTGCTCGGGTTGTCGTTCCTGTCGCGCCTCAAGCGCTTCGCATATGCCGATGGCCAGATGGTGCTGGAGCAGTAGGGCCGCGGCGCGCGCCTCCCTGGCGCGTCCAGCCGAGCGATTCCGAGAAACGGATCCGTAGGATGGGTAGAGCGCAGCGAAACCCATCACCACCAGCACCCTTGGCCGATGGGTTTCGCAAGTGCTCTACCCATCCTACGGCCGATTTTCAGTACAGCGATTTTGAGAAATCGAATCATAGCAGCTTCCTCCGAACCTCATCCCCGCGCAACGGCTTCGCCGTTGTCGCGTGAGGAGAATCGCGCAAGCGATGCGTCTCCGGACGATGCGTTGCATCGCCTTGAGAAGGATGGCCGCGGGAGACGGCCGTGCAAGCTGCCATCCTTCGAGACGCAAGCCTTCGCCCCTCACGGGCGAAGGCTTGCTCCTCAGGATGAGGCCGGACTGCGTGGAAACGATAGGTTCATGGAATCACTCGTCTAGTAGCGTCTAGTAGCCGTGGGGGCGGATCGTTAACGTGTGTGTCCTTGGCCGCCTTGAGCCACAGAAAGGTCCGTCGGCGCGGGGAATCCGCCCTAACTATATTCATTCGATCCCGCCGTTCCGCCTTTCGCCGGGCTCGAGCATTCGCTAAGGCTGCGCTCCATTGGTTGTTTGACGACGAGGCGATCCCCGTATGTTCCCGAAGCCGAAATCCGCGCTGTTTCCCAATACCTATGCCTTCGAATCCGAGCCGATGGTGAAGGCGACCGGTTTTCGCGAATACGACGCGCGCTGGCTGTTCAACAAGGAAATCAACCTGATGGGCGTGCAGGCGCTGGGCATGGGGCTTGGCGCGCTGATCGCGGAACTCGGCGTTAAGCAGGAGATCGTGACCGGGCATGATTTCCGCGGCTATTCGGCCTCGATCAAATACGCGCTGATTTCGGGCCTGATGGCTTCGGGCTGCAAGGTGCATGACATCGGGCTGGCGGTGACGCCGATGGCCTATTTCGCGCAGTTCGATCTCGACGTGCCCTGCGTCGCGATGGTGACCGCCTCGCACAACGACAATGGCTGGACCGGCGTCAAGATGGGCGCCAACCGTCCGTTGACCTTCGGGCCCGCCGAGATGACCCGGCTGAAAGAGATCGTGCTCAACGCCGATTTCAACAACAAGGCCGGCGGCTCCTATCAGTTCCACGAAAACTTTCCGGCGCGCTACATCGCCGATCTCACCCATCGTCCGACGCTGAAGCGCAAGCTCAAGGTGGTGGTTGCCTGCGGCAACGGCACCGCGGGCGCGTTCGCGCCGCAGGTGATGGAGAAGATCGGCTGCGAGGTGATCCCGCTCGATACCGAGCTCGACTACACCTTCCCGAAATACAATCCGAATCCGGAAGACATGGAGATGCTGCACGCGATCCGCGACGCGGTGCTGGCGCACAAGGCCGATGTCGGCCTGGGTTTTGACGGCGATGGCGACCGGTGCGGCGTGGTCGACAACACCGGCGAGGAAATCTTCGCCGACAAGGTCGGCGTCATGCTGGCGCGCGACATGTCGGCGATCCACAAGGACGCACTGTTCGTGGTCGACGTCAAATCTACCGGCCTGTTCGTCACCGATCCCGTGCTCTCGAGCCAGGGCGCAAAAACCGTCTATTGGAAGACCGGCCATTCGTACATGAAGCGCCACACCAACGAGCTCGGCGCGCTCGCCGGTTTCGAGAAATCCGGCCATTTCTTCTTCAACAAGCCGTTCGGCCGCGGCTATGACGACGGGCTGGTATCGGCGATCGCGATCTGCGACATGCTCGACCGCGCGCCGGACAAGTCGATGGCGGATCTGAAGAACGCGCTGCCGAAAACCTGGTCGTCGCCGACCATGTCGCCGCATTGCGCCGACGAAGTCAAATATGGCGTGGCCGACGCCGTAGTGAAGCATTTCGAGGCGGCGGAGAAGAACGGCAGCAAGGTTGCCGGACAGAAGATCCGCGATCTCGTCACCGTCAATGGCGTGCGCGTCACGGTGGAAGACGGCAGCTGGGGCCTGGTGCGGGCCTCATCCAACAAGCCGGAGCTCGTCGTCGTGGTCGAAAGCCCGGTGTCGGAGCAGCGCATGCATGACATGTTCGAGGCGATGGACAGCGTGCTGCGCACCCATCCCGAAGTCGGCGCCTATAATCAGAAGATCTGAGGCGCTCACGCGCCGGGCGGCCCGAACAGGGCGCGAAGCGTTGCCTTTGCGCCTTGCGCGGTCCAGGCGTCGCGCAGCATTGCGATCCATTCGCCGAGCGCGACCCGCACCGGATTGTACGACGGCGTGCCGCCAACCAGGCCGTAGCGCAGTTTCTGGTCCCGCGGCGGCTCGGCGAAGGTGCCGAACAGCCGGTCGAAGATGATCAGGATGCCGCCGTAGTTCTTGTCGAGGCACGCCTCATTGGAGGCGTGATGCACGCGGTGATGGCTGGGCGTGTTGAACACCCATTCGAGGGGGCCGAGCCGGGGCACGAATTCGGTATGAATCATGAACTGATAGAGCAGATTGATGCCAAGCATCGCGATGATCGCGACCGGGTGGATTCCGAGCAGCGCGAGCGGCAGGAAGAACAGGAAATTGCCGGAGATATTGCCGGTCCAGCCGAGCCTGATCGCCGCTGTCAGGTTGAGCCGGGTCGCCGAATGATGCACGGCATGCGTGGCCCACATCCAGCGAATACGATGCGACGCGCGATGCTGCCAGTAATAGCAGAATTCGCTGCCGAGAAACAGCGCGGCGATCGCCAGCGGACCGGTCTGGGAAAACTCCAGCAGCCGGTGTCGATACAGGAACGCGAACGGGATCGCGACGAGGCCTGCTTCGAGGCCGCGCATCAGGTTCTGGCCGAGCGCGACGCCGAAAGAGGCTGCGCTCTCCCGCCAGTCATGTGACTCGCAATCGACCAGGCGGCCGAGCCCGTATTCCAGCAGCATCAGCCCGATCGCAGTCGCCGCGATGATGAGGCGGATGCCGGGATCGATGAGAGATGATGGAAGACCCATGGCGGTGCTCCTTGAGCTGCGTTCTCCTATTTCGGCATGACGCCGGCGGTGAGGGCGCTGTCCTTCAGCTCCTCGGCACGGGGCATAACTTGCGCGCAGGCGAGGCTGAGCTGGCTCGCATGGAGGTGAAGACAGGCCAGGATGCGCCCGCCGCCGGGCATCACGCCCTCACACAGGCGGTCATAGTCGGCACGGCAGACCTGCATCAGCGAAATGGCCTCGTTGCGCATCTGCTGCGTGACCTGAGCATGCGCCAGCCAGGGCGTGCAGAGCGCGGAAGCGATCAGTGCGGCGGCCGCGGCTCGGGCGAGCGGCGCTGAGATTTTGAGGAGAAGCATGTTGGTTATCCGGATCGCGGGTTAGCCGGAAATGAGGTGCCGTCGCCCGGACCTGATTGATCCGGGCGGCGGCGCGGTCCCGTCGTCAGCGGGAAACCGTTCCGGTGCGGCTATAGGTGTTTCCGGCCGGGTCGGTGCGCGTCACGTTGCGCGTGCAGCTGCCGTTGGCGCAGCTCCCGGAAGCCTGCACCGACGACGTACCGCCGCGCGGCCCGGTGGACGAAACGGAGCGGGTCCAGGCATTGGCGTCGGCAACCGCGGCGACCGACAGCGAGCCGATGATGGCCGAGGCGATGAAGAACTTTTTCATGGTCGAAGTCTCCTGGGATGAAGGCTGCCGTTGCGGTAGCCATGTCGGGGAGACTGGGGCTGCGATGTCAGCGCAGTTTAGCGGGCCGGAAACCGTTGTTATTGTTTTGTCAGTCCGGTGTAACAGTCTGTAACAACGGCAATGCCGGCCTTGTGCAACGCTCGGCGTCGTTCAGAATGCAGCCATGACGGCGCAAGCGGCAACCATACTCATCGTCGAGGACGATCCCGAGATCAGCCGGCTGGTCGCTGACTTCATGCGGCGAGAGGGTTTCGAGGTCGCCTGCGCCGGCGACGGCAAGGCGATGGACGCCATGCTGCAGCGCTTGCGCCCGGATCTCGTCATTCTCGACCTGATGCTGCCGGGTGAAGACGGCCTGTCGATCTGCCGAAGGCTGCGGACCGACGACACTATCCCGATCCTGATGCTGACGGCGAAAAGCGACGAGATCGATCGCGTGGTCGGACTGGAGATCGGCGCCGACGACTATCTGACCAAGCCGTTC
>NZ_JBAURI010000745.1:0-3534 GCF_049581145.1 Bradyrhizobium sp. | reverse complement strand
GCGCCGCGATTTGCAACTGTCCGCGTCGACTGCGCGTGCTTTGTCGGCGTGTGCTTCGGCCTCACAGCCGGAGCCGTGATGTCGACCGGCGGCAACGCTGTGGCGTCTGTTCCGGCGCTGTCCTGCGCGATTGCTGCGCCTGGAGCGGCCGCGCCCAGCAGGCTCGCTGCAAGAGCAGGCATGAGCAGCAGCGTCGCCGCGCGCGGAAACGGCGCGCCATGTTGGTGCAAAAGGTTTCCCGGCACGATAGGGCTCTCTGGACATCTTTCTGCAAGGCTTTCTGTGAGTGCCCTCGGCGCACGGAGAACCCTCAATTTCGAACCACATGAGCAGCGAAAGACGAAAGCTCTTGCCGCAACGGACATGAATATAGGTCCCTCTTTTCCGCAGAAATCAGACTCTCCGCACGAGAGAACCTATGCTGCGCAACGATATTCCGTTGCTCGTCGGAAGCTCAATTGGAATTGGTCTAGCTTAGAATGAATGTAACCGCCGCAGCCCGCTCACAGCTCGGCCCAGCAGCGGATCAGGTTGTGATAGATGCCGGTCAGTTTGACCGTTTCGCTGTCATCGCGCCCGAGCCGTTCGGCCAATGCCTGGATCGCCGTGTCGAGATCGAAGATCAGGCTGCGCGCATGGGCGTCGCGGACCATGCTTTGCAGCCAGAAGAAGGATGCAACCCGCGCTCCCCGCGTGACCGGCGTCACCAGATGCAGGCTGGAGGCGGGATAGAGCACGAGATCGCCGGCCGGCAGCTTGATCTCGTGCGACCCATAGGTGTCCTCGATCACCAGTTCGCCGCCGTCATATTCATCCGGTTCGGACAGAAACAGCGTCACGGATAAATCGGTGCGGATGCGCAGGCCCGTGAGCCGGTCGCCGCGCACCGCGTTGTCGACGTGGACGCCGAAACGGTGTCCGTCGGCGGCCGTGTATCGATTGAACAGCGGCGGAAAGATGTGCAACGGCACCGCCGCGGCCAGGAAGCGGGGATTGGCGGTCAATGCCGAGATGATGCGTTTGCCGAGCTTTCGCGCGAACTCGCCGTCCGGAGGCAGCTGCTCGTTGCGCTTGACCAGGGCCGACTGCGCGCCGGCGGTCGAACGACCGTCCTCCCACGCGCAGTCGTCCATGATGCGGCGGAACTCCGCCACATCCGGCTTGCTCAGTATATTGGGAACGCAGATCAGCATCTCGTCGGCGATCAGAATCGGGCAGAAATCATCAGCGCTGCCGTGCGGCCGGGTGCCTCCAGCACGAACGGCGTCGCACTTTGATACAGCGCGGTGTAGTAGAGCTTGTTGAAGATGTTGTTGACGAACACCTTCACGGTCCAGTTCTTGTCGATCTTCGCTTCCGCGAAGGTATCGAAACGCCAGAAGCTCGGCAGCGAGGTGCCCTGGTTGGCGGCAAGCAAGGTACCGCCGTAAATCTTGGAACGATACACGGCCTGTCCGCCGACCTCCCATCTGTCGTCGATTTGATATTTGCTGAGCAGGCTGAACGACTGGTGCGCGATGTTGGCCAGCGGCAGGCCGACATTCGTGCTGTACAATGCCGTGTCGGCCGGGGGAACCAGCGACTTCGTGACCTCCGACTTCATCAGCACCAGGCCGCCGAACACGCTCCATTTGTCGGTGATCTTGCCGGTGACTTCGAGATCCAGGCCGCGGATTTGATAGGCTGCGCCGGCGCTGATGCAGGGCTGCGTGCCCCCTACCGTCACATTATAGGGGCAGGCTGCTGTCTGGTTTGCTGTCGAGGTGACGTTCATCGACTCACGCGCATTGGTGACGTCGGTCTGGAACAACGCGCCGGTCAGGAGCAAATGGCGGTCCATCAACTCCCATTTGTTGCCAATCTCGATCGCCGTGTTCTTCTGTGGCCCAAATATCTGGTTCGAGGCGCCGTTTACGATCGGCGATAGTCCACCGTAGTTCGCGCTGGTGCCGTCAAACTCGGAGCCCACCGGATCGGATGAAGTCGCATAAGCGACATAGACACTGGTGATCGGCAGCGGCTTTAACGTGAGGCCGAGGTTGAAGTTCGGCAACCCGAATTCCGCGGCTTGCGAACCAAAGACACCCGCGACCGAGCCCGACGTGCCGAAACCACTGGTCTTGATGCCGTAGTCGTCGTAGCGGACACCGCCATTGAGAATGATCAGATCGCGGTAATTGGCGGAATCGAGCAGGTAGCCGCTTGTGGTGTCGACCGCGATCTTCGTCGGCTTGCCGGTGAGGGTCGGCGCGCCAAACGGCAGGAGCGCGAGCTGCGGGTTGAAGATGCTCACATTGGTGGGCGCTCCGCTGCTGTTGAACGCACCACCAGCTCCTTCCGAGGTCAACCCATTGTATGTATCAATGCCGGAAATTTCGCGCGAGACCTCGACGCCGGCGAGCGCGGTTTGGTGCCAGTTAGCGGTATCGAACCTGTAGGTCGCCTCACTCTGGTTGGCTGTGACATCGGTCACCTGATAACGGCTCAGCGTGTTGGCGGTGAGGGTCCCCGCCGTCGGCCCCGTGGTCACAGACGATTCTGGAATCGTTCCGATGTAATTCAACAGCGATCGCGAGGCCCGCATTTTGTCGCTCAACGTCAGGTCGGGGGTGACCTGGACCTCGGTGTTGACGGTTGCCATGTCCTGGTGGACTTCGAAGAAGTCGCGATCGAGGAAGCCATAGAAATTGTTGCGATTGGCGCCGTAATCCGGAAACGGGCCGCCGGCCGTGGTCGGAAACAGCTGACCGCTGACCCCGGTGGCTCCGGGCCGATCATACGGCACACCGAAGTCCGGCATGCCATGGAGATCGGTGTGAACATAATCCGCGGTGACCTTGACCGTGTCGACAGGCTTCCATGTGGTCGCCACGAAACCGCCGCCCCGATCATCGGTGGCATAATTCCGCCCCTCGATATCGGAATTCTGGAACACGCCGCCAGCGCGAACCGCCAAGGTCGGGCTGATCACCTGGTTGACATCGAGCGTGACACGCTCGCCTGGATCGGTCGAGAACGTCGTATCCATGTCGTAGAAGCTTTTATCGGTCGTCGCCTGCTTGGTCACGATGTTGATGGCGCCGCCGGTGGTGCCGCGGCCGGCGAACGACGAACCCGGTCCGCGCAATATCTCGACCTGCTCGGTGAAGAAATTCTCGCGGACGCTGACCCCGGAGTCGCGGACACCGTCGATGAAGACGTCATTGCGGGTATCGAAGCCGCGAACGAAAAACCGGTCGCCGAAGGCGTTGCCGCCCTCGCCGGTCCCGAGCGTCACGCCGGCGGTGTTCAGGACCGCCTGCTTCAACGAGGTGGCATTCTCGTCTGCCAGCACATCCTTGCTCAGCACCGTGATCGTCTTCGGCGTGTTCAACAACGGCTCCGGAAATTTGCCGGACGCCTGCACGTGATCGACCTTGTAGGGTGCGGCGGCGTCTGCATAGGGGTTGCGGTCGGCGCTGAGCTGGCCGGCGTTGGGAAACGGCACCGGTGCGGCCTGCGCCGGCTGCGTGCGCCGCGCCGCGCGCAGCGCAT
>NZ_JBAURI010000744.1:0-2043 GCF_049581145.1 Bradyrhizobium sp. | reverse complement strand
CAATTCATCCGCGATCGCAATGATCTCACGGGGCATCCGCATATTCTTCGCGCTCCAATCGAGATGGCCGACAACAATCGGGGTATTTTCGGAGCTGTGGGTACACCGGGCGTGCCATGGGCCTGCCGGCCACAGCGGCTCTTGACCCATCTCCGACATTCAGCGGATCGACGTGGCGCCGAATGGAGAGATACTGGGAGCTGCTGCTGTACGATCTAGTTCGTCGTGGGATAAGCGAGGTGCCGGCGCGTCCCTGCCAGCCGATGCGAACGGAGGATAACTGACGATGACTATGGGGACGGCTGTTTCGATTTTCGCAGATGCAAATAGCCGGGATCGAACTGACCGATATCTTTCATGCGGCGCCAGTTTCGCACGCTTAGCCGGCTATTGCGAAACTCCATCGCTCGGGTCGAACGAAGCAGGGCCAGCGCACGATTGACCGTCGCAATCCTCATGCCAAGTGTATCGGCCCATTGGACAAGGCTGATCGGCAGTTCCAAAGTCTTCTCCTGTGTCAAACTCGACGCTTCGGCACGATAGAACAGTTCGCAGAACAGGTGCGCCATCCGCGCCAGCGGCGGTCTGCTACTGTTGTTTGTTATGGCCTCCCGGAATATGGCTGCATCGATCAGCGTTTCCCGCCAGACCGCAAATCCCAGCTTTGGACGCTGTTCGAAGGCACGCAACAGGTTCTTGTGCGGGATCAGGGCAACGCACGCATGGCCCATGGCGCAAACGGCGTGATCCATATGATCGAGAAACAGCGCTTGAGCATCGGGAAGATCGCCCATCAGGTGAAAGGAAAGGTACTGGCGCCGGCCGTTTTCCAAGAGGTGATAGCGGCCGACAACGCCTCGGACGACAAGCACGGAAACGCTGGGGTCATCGCCCTGCCGTATCAAATCTTCGTTGGGGGACAGCTCACGGAGCTGGTAGGGGAAGAGCCTGATCGCGGCAAGATCATCGTTCGACAGCAGCGAATGCCCCCGAAGCTTCTCTGCAAGGATTTTGCTTGCGTCCGACATCGCGGCAGTGTCCTCCGAATATTTATCTGAATGATACGAACAGGATATAGCAAGCAGGTAGACTACGGCATATTGCCCGGGTTTCAAGCTAGGCCCGGGTGCGTGAATCGGTCGTTCAGAACGCGGCCTGCCGGATCTCCGAATTTCGCTTCATTGGCTTCGGCTTGACGCCGTCCACGCCATCAAGGACGACAGCGACAACCACATTGGGGAGGAATCGCGCGCCGCGTTCGGGGTTCCCCGCCCAAGCGACAGCGCATCTGATGCTCGAAAATGAAGAGAGCGAGGTTGCACCTCTCGAACGCGTCGGCGGCAAGCCGAACGACCACACTTCGGGAACGCGCCAATATTGATCCAACGGAATTGATCCAGGCGGCGGCTGCTTCGGTCAATCGACGACGCCGGCGCCGATGCACCTGGCCCTCAGGGCGCGGTATGGCCCCCGGCATCGAGGCGCACTCTCCTGCAGCGGCCGTCGATGGCGATGACAAGCCCCGGTGATGACGCAAAGACGCGGAGCGACGGCCGAAGATGCGGAAAGCTGCAACGTCTAGGGTTCAGGCGCCAGAAACAACGCGCCCAGCGGAGGAAGAACCAATTTAAGGGTAGGCACCAGCTCATCCGCGGCAATCAACATTCCGCCGTTGCCGACGTTACTGCCGCCATATATCGATGAATCGGAATTGAGTAGCTCTGCCCATCGACCATGATAGGGGACGCGAACGTGATAATCCCGGTGGACAACCGGCGAAAAATTGACGATGACCAGGCAGCGAGACCGATGATTTTCGCCTTTTCTCATCCAAGCAAACACGTTGTTGCCGGCATCTTCTGTGATGATCCATTCGAAACCAGCTTCATCAGAGTCCAACTCGTACAATGCGGGAAGGCTGCGATAGAGTCGGTTGAGGTCGCGTACCAGCAACTGGATTCCGAGATATCTATGCTGCTCCAGCAGGTGCCAGTCCAGCGAGCGCTCATGACTCCATTCCTGTTCCTGGCCAAACTCACAACC
>NZ_JBAURI010000743.1:0-2869 GCF_049581145.1 Bradyrhizobium sp. | reverse complement strand
TGCTTGACCGCATCGAACGGCTGCACGTTGAGCCCTATAAATCGCCGGTCGGGATTCCTGAACAGCGCCCAGGAGCCGGTGATGAAGTCGGCAAACCGGGTGCCGACGCCGACGATCACGTCTGCCTGCGCGGCGAGCGCATTGGCGGCGCCGGTCCCGGTCACGCCGACCGCGCCCAGGGCGAGGGGATGATCGGCCGGAGTCGCCGACTTGCCCGCCTGCGTCTCGACCACCGGAACCCCGCGCCTGGCGCAAAAGTCGATAAGCTCGCGCTCGGCGTCGGAATAGAGGACGCCGCCGCCGCAGACGACGAACGGCTTCTTGGCCTGTTTCAGGAGCGCGGCGGCCTCGTCGACCTCGCGCGGGTCTGGCGCGATGCGGCGCGGGCGATGCACCCGCTCGTCGAAGAAGCTCGCCGGATAGTCATAGGCCTCCGATTGCACGTCTTGGCAGAAGGCGAGGGTCACTGGCCCGCATTCGGCCGGATCGGTCATGACCGCGACCGCCCGGTTCAGCGCCGGCACGATCTGCTCGGGACGCGTGATGCGGTCGAAATAGCGCGACACGGGCTTAAAGCAGTCGTTGGCGCTCATCGTTCCGTCGCCGAAGTCCTCGACCTGCTGCAAGACTGGATCGGGCCTGCGGTTGGCGAACACGTCGCCGGGAATCAGGAGCACGGGGAGGCGATTGACATGGGCGACCGCCGCGGCGGTGACCATGTTGGTCGCGCCGGGGCCGATCGAACTGGTGCAGGCCATCATCCGCTTGCGCCGTGAGGCTTTGGCGAAGGCGATCGCGGCATGGGCCATTGCCTGCTCGTTATGGGCGCGGTAGGTCGGCAGCGCGCCGCGCGAGGCGTAGAGCGCTTCTCCAAGGCCGGCGACGTTGCCGTGGCCGAAAATCGCGAACACGCCCTCGAACAGGCGCTGCTTGCGCCCGTCGATTTCGACTTGCTGCGCGCTGAGGAAGCGAACCATCGCCTGAGCGGCGGTCAACCGGATCGTTGTCATGGCGTAGACTTTCCTGGCTTGATCATTGTTCTCCGCCGACCGGCAAGCGTCGCGCCGGCCATCACCCGCTTTCGCGCCCGGAATCGCGCCAGAGATCACACAGGCGCGAAAACGCTCCCGCCATCCGCTCGACCGCCTCGAGGTCGCCGATGCGGCCGGCGAACCACTCGACCGCGGGCTCGACGAAGATCGTCCGTCCGACCGCAAAACCCTTGACCAGACTGCAATGTCGCGCCAGCGCGAACGCCTGCGCAAGATCGTCCTCCGGCGCTTCCAGACCTAGCAGCATGATCCCGCGGCATAAGGGATCGCCGGTTTGAATCGCGCGCGCGACATTGTCCCACGCCACCCTGCTCGCCTGGCCCTCGAGCTTCCACCAGTCCGGCATGACGCCGATCGCATAGAGCCGCTCGATCACCCGGGCGATCGTGCGCTCGTCGACCGCGCCGTTCTTGCTCGCGATGATCTCGATCAAGAGCTCGCGCTCAAGCGTGCGCGCGGCGTCATGCAGGCGCAGGAGCTCGCGCTCCTGGCGCGCCTTCATCTCCGGGGGATCGTCGGGGTGATAGAAGCACAGGCACTTGATCGTGTGGGCGACCGGCCACTCCTCGAGCTTGACCCCGAGCGAGCCGCCGAACTCGAATTCGAGCGGGCGCGAACCCGGTTCCTCCACCGGCCGGCCGATCCAGAAATCATGATCGAGGGCGCGGAACAACGCCTCCCGCCCATACTTGCCGTCGAGCAGCATGCCGTAACCCGGCCGTCCGGCCGCGACCTTGGCGGCGGCCTCGACAGCGAGCAGTTTGAGGTCGCTGATGCGCTCGCGCGGCGCGCCGGCGTCGTCGGCGATTTTTTCCAGCTGGGCGCGGTGATCGATAGCCAGCGCCATGATCGAGGGCGGCTCGGGCCGGCGGGTCGTCGCCCAATGGATGTGATTGAGCGTCTCGTCGCGGCGCAGCGCCCGGTGGGGGGAGCCACGCTTGAGGAAGCGGCTGAGCTCGGCCCAGGTCGGATATTCGGCCGAGCACAGGAGACGCGAGACGGCGAAAGCGCCGTTGGCGTTGGCGTAGGCGCAGCAAGTCTCGAGCGGCTCGTCGCGCAGCCAGCCGCGCAGGAAGCCGGACATGAACGCGTCGCCGGCGCCGAGCACGTTATAGACCTCGACCGGAAAGCCCGGCCCTTTGATTCCCTTGTCGAGCGAATCGGGGATGGCGCCAGGAAACACGACGCAGCCCATCGGGCCGCGCTTGAGCACCAGCGTCGCCTGGCTCGCCGCGCGGACCGCCTTCAGCGCTTCGAGCGGTTCGTCCGCCCCGCCGGCGATCATCATTTCCTCCTCGGTGCCGACCATGAGATCGCATTGCGGCAGGATGGCGCTCAGGCTTTTCGTGACCTCGCTCGACTTGATATAGCGTTCCTCGCCCGCCCCATGGCCGGCGAGCCCCCACAGGTTGGGGCGATAGTCGATGTCGAACACGATCCTGCGGCCAGCGGCGCGGGCGATGCGCATCGCCTTGAGCTGCGCGGCGGCGGTGTTCGGACGGGCGAAATGCGTTCCGCTCACCAGGATCGCCTTGGCGCTCTCGATGAAGGCCGGATCGATGTCCGCCTCGTCGAGCGCGCTGTCGGCGCAATTGTCGCGATAGAAGATGAGCGGGAACGTCTTGTCGTCGCGAATCCCGAGCACGACCAGAGACGTCAATCGGGACGGGTCCGTCCGCACGCCAGTGACGTCGACGCCCTCCCGCGCGCATTGCTCGCGGATGAAGCGGCCCATGTGCTCGTCGCCGACGCGCGTGATCAGACCGCTCTTCAGGCCGAGCCGCGCGGTGCCGATCGCGATATTGGTGGGGCAGCCG
>NZ_JBAURI010000742.1:0-1502 GCF_049581145.1 Bradyrhizobium sp. | reverse complement strand
GTCCCTTGCGATTCGGCGGTCTGAGAACAAGCAATCGTGTTTCTAACAGCATGTGTGCGTTGGAGTAATCGACATGGACGACTCAAAGCCTACCGACATCGTCAACATGATGATCGATGCCGGCGTCAGGAAGTTGGAGCTCAGCCCGCGCGACCTGCTGATCCGTGGCGCGATTTCCGGCGCGCTGCTGGGCGCGGCGACCAGTTTCGCTTTTGTCGCGACGCTTTCCACCGGTCAGCAGCTCGCCGGCGCCATGGTGTTTCCGGTCGGCTTCGCCATGATCATGCTGCTCGGACTCGAACTCGTCACCGGCAACTTCGCGCTGCTGCCGCTTGCAGCGCTGGAAGGCAAGGCGCCCTGGGGGGCCGTAGTCGCCAACTGGTACTGGGTGTTTCTGGGCAATATGATCGGCACCATGGGCTTCGGCGCGCTGCTGGCGATCACGCTCACCAATATGGGCGCCACGGCGCCGACGCCGCTGGCCGCCCGCATCATTGCTTCGGCCGAGCTCAAGACGCTGTCAAACGAGGCGCTCGGCAATGCCGGCGTGATCATCGTCTTCGTCAAGGGCATTCTGTGCAACTGGCTGGTCTGCCTCGGTGTGGTGATGGCGATGATGGCCAGTTCGACGGCGGGCAAGATCGTGGCGGCCTGGCTGCCGATCGCGACCTTTGTCGCGCTGGGCTTTGAGCACTCGGTCGTCAACATGTTCGTGATTCCCACCGGCGTTCTGCTGGGCGCCAAGGTGACCCTCGCGCAATGGTGGCTGTGGAATCAGATCCCCGTCACGCTGGGAAATATGGTCGGCGGCTTCATCGGCCTCGCACTTTACGCCACCTACAAGCCGGTCAAAAAGCCGGTCCCGGCGCTGCCGGTCACGATGCGGACGCTGGCGGAATAGGCGCGAGCCGCCGCCCCGTCCGCAACCGTGTCAGCCACTCAGGACGTGATGGCGCTGTTGTTCGATTCAAGCGGGGGTGGCAGCAGCCTCGGTTCGGCCGGGGCGGCGTGCAGCAGGCTGGCGTAATAGGAGTGCCGTCGGCGCCTCGCCCGCGCCAAGTGACGGATCATGCCGACGACAGCCAGATAGAGCGCCGGCACGCAAAACAGCGCCAGTAACAGTATCTGCAGCACGTTCGACTTCCCGACGGCACCCTGTTCTTCCGTACTCACGGTGGATTCGGCCACTGGGGTCTCGCTCGTGCCGCTAGCGGTCTGTTCGGTCGTCTCTTGCCTGGTTTCCGGCTTGCTCTCTGGGCTGCCGGTCTGCTCCATCTCTTGACCGGTTGCTTGCCCGGTTTCTTGCCCAGTTTCTTGGGTCTGGCTGGCCGGCCCGGCCAGCGGCTGCGCCCGCCTCAGGAGCGCGAGGTCAGCATCGGGTATGGGTGGCGCGGACGGCTGAAGCTCCGCGGCGGGAGGCGCGACGTTCGGCGAGTTTTGCTCGGCCTGTTCAGGCGCCGGTGGCGGCGTCGGTGCGGTCGTCGCGGCCGGGCTGTTTGCGT
>NZ_JBAURI010000741.1:0-2275 GCF_049581145.1 Bradyrhizobium sp. | reverse complement strand
GCGGCAGGCCGCGCCAGCGTTCGATCGATGCCTTGAGTTCGATCAGTCCCTTGTAAAGCCCTGCATGCGCCACCGGCGGCGTGAGATAGCTGATCAGCGTGGCCGCTGAACGCCGCTTTGCGATCGTTCCCTCGGATGGATTGTTCGAGGCGTAGAGATAGAGATTGGGCAGGTCGCCGATCATGCGATCCGGCCAGCACGAACCGGAGAGGCCCGTCTGCTTGCCCGGCATGAACTCGAGCGCCCCGTGGGTTCCGAAATGAAGCACCGCATCGGCGCCGAAATCCTCGCGCAGCCAGCGATAGAACGCCGAGAAGGCGTGCGTCGGCGCGAAGCCCTTCTCGAACAATAGTCGCATCGGATCGCCTTCATATCCGAACGCAGGCTGGATGCCGACAAAGACATTGCCGAAGCGTTCGCCGAGCACGAAGATCGAACTGCCGTCGCTCTGTTGCTTGCCCGGCGCCGGTCCCCATTGCGCCTCGATCTGGCGCAGCCAGCGCTCGTTGCGCACGTGGTCGCCCACGGCGATGCGGGCATGGACATTGGCGTCGGCGCCGAAGCGGGATGCATTGCCGGCGACGATGCGCATGCGCAGTTCATCGACGTCGGTGGGAAGATCGACGTCATACCCCACGCGCTTCATCGCGGTCAGCGTGTGATGCAGAGACTCGAACACCGAGAGATATGCCGCGCTGCCGGTATTGCCGGCATTTGGCGGGAAATTGAACAGGACGATCGCAACCTTGCACTCGCCTCGCGAAGACCGCCGCATCGCGATCAGACGCGCCGTCCGCGCCGCCAGCATTTCCGCGCGCTCGCTGCACACCCGCATCTCGCCACCGGCCTCGGCGGAAGAGAAGGTGCACGCACGCTCGCAGCCTGTGCAGGGGACGCCAGCCCCGTCGGACCGGCCGCCGTAAACCATTGGACCAGCGGCCCCGTCGAGCTCGGGTATCGCAACCATGATGGTACTCTCGACCGGCATCAGGCCGCGATCGGAAGCGGCCCACTGCTCCAGGGTCTGGAATTCGACGGGATGCGCGGAAAGATAGGGCACGTCGAGCCCGGCGAGGACGTCCTCGGCAGCCTTCGAGTCGTTGTAGGCGGGACCGCCGACCAGCGAAAAGCCGGTCAGAGAAACCACCGCATCGACGGCGCTGCATCCGTCCTTCATGAAGAAACGCTGGATCGCCGGCCGCTGGTCGAGACCGCTGGCAAAAGCGGGGATCACCCGCAGGCCCTTCGCCTCGAACGCGGCGATGACGCCGTCATAATGGCCGGAATTACCGGCCAGGAGATAGGAGCGCAGCAGCAGCATGCCGACCGTACCACGCTCGTTTTCCACTCCGGGCAGCCCGTCGATCGTATCGGCGATCCGTCGCTTGATGCGCGGATGATACAGGCCGATGTCGGGATATTCGACCGGCATCGCCGCCTTGACGATGCCGCGCAGCGAGCGGCGGGGGCCGTCTGCATAGCGGTCCACCAGCAGGCGAACCATATTGACGATATTTTGCTCGGAGCCCGCGAGCCAGTATTGCAATGTCAGGAAGTAGGCGCGCATATCCTGCGCGGTGCCGGGAATGAAACGGAGCAGCTTCGGCAATCGCCGCAGCAGTTTCATCTCGCCCTTGCCGCCGGGGCTTGAGCGCTTCCGCTCGCCGCGCAGCCTCTTCAGCCAGGCAACGGCGCCAAGCGCCTCGCCGCTCATGTCGAACTTGCCGACCCGCGTCAGCTTGACGATCTCGGCCGCGGACATGCAGCAGATCATTGCGTCGCAATCGTTGCGGCGGGCTGCCAGCGCGGGCATCACCGCGCGGACGTGGTCGTCGAGAAACAGCATCGTCGCGATGACGATATCGCCACAGGCGATGGCGGCGTGGCACCGCGCAAGCGCCGTGTCATCACAGCCCCATTCGTCGGCAGCGTGAACCGACAATTCAAGTCCCGGGAAATCGCGCCGCAGCAGGTTCTGCGCACGCGCCGCGGCGCCGGACAGATGGCTGTCCATGGTCACGACGACGACACGAAGCGGTGTCGCGTCAGCGGGCGTAATGCGCTTTGGCATCGTAGAGCGTCTCTATGGTTATGGTAGCGACGCCGTTTTCGTTGGCGAAGCGTTCGGTGTTGCGGCGGGCCTTGCCGCGAACGAAAAAGGGAATCTTGCGCAGTTCCTGTTCGGCATCGGCGGCCCAGACGACCGCTACGCCTGGCGCTTGCGCTCGAGATCCTGCCGGCGCAACCGGCATGTCATCCGCGAGCACAGCCTGGT
>NZ_JBAURI010000740.1:0-11336 GCF_049581145.1 Bradyrhizobium sp. | reverse complement strand
GCGCGGGGGGCCGCGGCGTGCCGTAGATCACGGTCGGCGGCGGCAGCGCCGCCTGCGAGCCATAGATCGAGCTCATGTCGCGACCGCCATTGCTGCCCCAGCGCGACGCCGGCACGAAGCGCAGGATGCGCCCCGAACGGGCATCGATGATCACCCGGCCGTCTTCGCCGCCGCGATCGAGCGCCGCGATCATGTAGACGTAGCCGCGCAGATGCGGCACGCCGAGCGGCGAGAAGCCGCTCTGGCGCAGCACGGCGTAGACTTCCTGCGGCGGAATGATCTCCGGGCCGTAACCGTAGGCTGGCGCGCGCGGCGCCTCGTAGCCCGGTCCCGAACGGTAGCCCGGTTCAGGACCGTAGCCCGGTTCAGGACCGTAGCCCGGGCTGGGACCGTAGCCTGGACCCGGATCGTAAGAGCGCTCATCGGGATATCTGGGCGCCTGCCGCACCGGCGGCGGGCCCGGATCGTAAGGCCCATCGAAATCGGACGCCGTCCTGTAGGACGACCGGCCTGCATCACCAGGGACCAGCGTCTGAGCACCTGCGGCGGACGCCGCCAAAATCAATCCGGCCGACACGGCCCAACCAACGAACTTCATCGCCCGTCACTCCTGTTGCACCCCCGGGAGGCAAACTCGGCGGCGATTCCGGCGGTCCTTGGGCAGGATCGCGGCAGCTGCGCCTCAATCCTTCAGCGCGCCATTTCATGGGCGCGCTTGGAGCAACGGGGCGGCGACTTTCACGCGCTTGTGTGATAGATAAAAATTTGGCATGGTCGGAGTTAGGACAGCAAAGCTGTCTCAAAATTCGGTGCAACCCGGCGGGATTACGGCACGGGTATTGCAGCGGGAATTCGGCGCCCTTGCGCCGTGAAGGTGCAGGCAGAGACGCTCGTCGGGGACGTCGAACGCCTGGCCTGAATTCTGAAAATGCGGCTCGCTTTCGTGGACGAGCGGTGGCCCGAAGGGTGCCGCGACGGCCGAAGGTGCGCCGGACAATGAATGATAACGGTGAGGCCTTACCGGAGAGGACGCCACGATGAGCGGGTCGGAATTCGAGCACGGAAACATCATCCAAGACGTGACTTCGGTGGCGTTGAGCTCGAAACCGGCCGAACCCTCGGATGCGTTTGCGGGCGAGGATATTCCCCGCGAGCACAGCTGGCGTCCGCCCGCGGAAGGCCTCTACGATCCCGCGAAGGAGAAGGATTCCTGCGGCGTCGGCTTCATCGCCAACATCAAGGGCAGGAAGTCGCACCAGATCGTCTCCGACGCGCTCAGCATCCTCTGCAATCTCGAGCATCGCGGCGCGGTCGGCGCCGACCCCCGCTTCGGCGACGGGGCCGGCATCCTGGTGCAGATCCCGCACGCCTTCTTCAAGCGCAAGACCGCCGAGCTCGGCTTCGAATTGCCGGCGCCCGGCGAATACGCCATCGGCGCCCTGTTCATGCCGAGGGAAACCGCCTGGCGCAAGGTGATACAGAGCATCATCACCGACCAGATCAAGGCCGAGGGCCTGATGCTGCTCGGCTGGCGCGACGTGCCGACCGACAACGCCTCGCTCGGCGTCACCGTCAAGCCGACCGAGCCGACCCACATGCAGGTCTTCATCGGCCGCAATGGCGCCGCCACGACCGAAGACGAATTCGAACGCCGGCTCTACATCCTGCGCAAGTCGATCTCGCAGGCGATCTATCAGCGCCGCGAGCGCGGGCTCGCCGGCTATTATCCGTGCTCGATGTCGTGCCGCACCGTGATCTACAAGGGCATGTTCCTGGCCGACCAGCTCGGCAAGTATTATGCCGATCTGCATGAAGCGGATTTCGACAGCGCGCTGGCGCTGGTGCATCAGCGCTTCTCCACCAACACCTTCCCGACCTGGTCGCTGGCGCATCCCTATCGGATGATCGCCCACAACGGCGAGATCAACACGCTGCGCGGCAACGTCAACTGGATGGCGGCGCGGCAGGCCTCGGTGTCCTCGGAATTGTACGGCAAGGACATCACCAGGCTGTGGCCGATCTCCTATGAGGGCCAAAGCGATACCGCCTGCTTCGACAACGCGCTCGAATTCCTGGTGCAGGGCGGCTATTCGCTGCCTCACGCGGTCATGATGATGATTCCGGAGGCCTGGGCCGGCAATCCCCTGATGAATGAGGAGCGCCGCTCGTTCTACGAATATCACGCCGCGATGATGGAGCCGTGGGACGGCCCGGCGGCGATCGCCTTCACCGACGGCCGCCAGATCGGCGCCACCCTCGACCGCAACGGCCTGCGGCCGGCGCGCTATCTCGTCACCAAGGACGACCGCATCGTGATGGCGTCCGAGATGGGCGTGCTGAAGATCCCGGAGGACGAGATCGTCACCAAGTGGCGGCTGCAGCCGGGCAAGATGCTGCTGGTCGATCTCGAGCAGGGCCGGCTGATCCCCGACGACGAGATCAAGGCCCAGCTCGCCAGGAAGAACCCCTATCGCGCCTGGCTCGACCGCACCCAGATCGTGCTGGAGGAGCTGCCGGATGCGCCGACCAAGGGCGTGCGCTCCAACTTGCCGCTCCTGGACCGCCAGCAGGCGTTCGGCTACAGCCAGGAAGACATCAACATCCTGATGACGCCGATGGCCTCCACCGGCGAGGAGGCCAACGGCTCGATGGGCAACGACACGCCGATCTCGGCGCTGTCGGACCGGCCGAAGCCGCTGTTCACCTATTTCAAGCAGAACTTCGCGCAGGTGACGAACCCGCCGATCGACCCGATCCGCGAGGAGCTGGTCATGAGCCTGGTCTCGATCATCGGGCCGCGGCCGAACCTGTTCGACCTGCAGGGGCTCGCCTCCACCAAGCGGCTCGAGGTGCGGCAGCCGATCCTGACCGACGCGGATCTGGAAAAGATCCGCTCGATCTCCGAGGTCGGCGACAGCCATTTCAAGTCGCGCACGCTCGACACCACTTTCGACGCCAACCTCGGCACGGCCGGGTTCGAGCAGGTGCTCGATGAGCTCTGCGCGCGGGCCGAAGCCGCGGTGCGCGAGGGCGTCAACATCATCATCCTGTCCGACCGCATGGTCGGGGCGGACCGGATCCCGATTCCATCGCTGCTCGCCTGCGCCGCCGTGCATCATCATCTGATCCGCGTCGGACTGCGCACCTCGGTCGGCCTCGTGGTCGAAAGCGGCGAGCCGCGCGAGGTGCATCATTTCGCCTGCCTCGCCGGCTATGGCGCCGAGGCGATCAATCCCTATCTCGCCTTCGAGACCATCATCGCGATGAAGGACCGCCTGCCGGCCGCGCTCGACGACTACGAGATCGTCAAGCGCTACATCAAGTCGATCGGCAAGGGCCTGTTGAAGGTGATGTCGAAGATGGGCATCTCGACCTACCAGTCCTATTGCGGCGCGCAGATCTTCGATGCCGTCGGGCTGAAGGCCGATTTCGTCGCAAAGTACTTCGCCGGGACCGACACAAGGATCGAGGGCGTGGGCCTGGCCGAGATTGCCGAGGAAACCACCCGCCGCCATACCGATGCATTCGGCGATGCGCTGGTCTACAAGACCGCGCTCGATGTCGGCGGCGAATATGCCTATCGCACCCGCGGCGAGGATCACGCCTGGACCGCGGAATCCGTCTCCACGCTGCAGCATGCCGCACGCGGCAATTCCAAGGAGCGCTACCAGGCGTTCGCAAAGATCCTCAACGAGCAGTCCGAGCGGCTGGTGACCTTGCGCGGCCTGTTCCGGATCAGGACCGCGGAGGAAGAGAAGCGCAAGCCGGTCAGGCTCGACCAGGTCGAACCGGCCAAGGACATCGTCAAGCGCTTCGCCACCGGCGCGATGAGTTTCGGCTCGATCTCGCGCGAGGCCCACACGACGCTTGCGATCGCGATGAACCGGATCGGCGGCAAGTCGAACACCGGCGAGGGCGGCGAGGAATCCGACCGTTTCAAGCCGCTGCCGAACGGCGATTCCATGCGCTCGGCGATCAAGCAGGTCGCCTCGGGCCGCTTTGGCGTCACCACCGAATATCTCGTCAACTCCGACATGATGCAGATCAAGATGGCGCAGGGCGCCAAGCCCGGCGAAGGCGGCCAGTTGCCCGGCCATAAGGTCGACGCCGTGATCGCGCGGGTGCGGCATTCGACGCCGGGCGTCGGCCTGATCTCGCCGCCGCCGCATCACGACATCTATTCGATCGAGGACCTGGCGCAGCTGATCTACGACCTGAAGAACGTCAACCCGGACGGAATGGTTTCGGTCAAGCTGGTCTCCGAGGTCGGCGTCGGCACGGTCGCGGCTGGCGTGGCGAAGGCGCGCGCCGACCACGTCACCATCGCGGGCTTCGAGGGCGGCACCGGCGCCTCCCCCCTCACCTCGATCAAGCATGCCGGCAGCCCCTGGGAGATTGGGCTCGCCGAAACCCACCAGACCCTGGTGCGGGAGCGGCTGCGCAGCCGCATCACGGTACAGGTCGACGGCGGCTTCCGCACCGGGCGTGACGTCGTGATCGGCGCGCTGCTCGGCGCCGACGAATTCGGCTTCGCCACCGCACCCCTGATCGCGGCCGGCTGCATCATGATGCGCAAGTGCCATCTCAACACCTGCCCGGTCGGCGTCGCCACCCAGGACCCGGTGCTGCGCAAGCGCTTCACCGGCCAGCCCGAGCACGTCATCAACTACTTCTTCTTCGTCGCCGAGGAAGTCCGCGAGATCATGGCGAGCCTCGGCTACCGCTCCTTCAACGAGATGGTCGGCCAGACCCAGATGCTGGACCAGAGCACGCTGGTGGCGCATTGGAAGGCCAGGGGGCTCGACTTCTCGAAGCTGTTCGTGCGGCAGAAGGAGGAAATGGGCCAGAAGATCTATCGCGCCGAGGCGCAGGATCATCATCTCGACGCCGTGCTCGACCGCCGGCTGATGGCGCAGGCGCAGCCCGCGCTCGACCGCGGCGCGCCGGTCAGGATCGAGACCGAAATCAACAACACCAACCGTTCCGCCGGCGCGATGCTGTCGGGCGCGGTTGCAAAGATCTACGGCCATGAAGGGCTGCCCAACGACACCATCCATGTCAGCCTCAAGGGCACCGCGGGCCAGGCATTCGGCGCATGGCTCGCCAAGGGCGTCACCTTCGAGCTCGAAGGCGAAGGCAACGACTATGTCGGCAAGGGCCTGTCCGGCGGCACCATCATCGTCAAGCCGCCGCGCAATTCCGGCATCGTGCCGGAGGAGAGCATCATCGTCGGCAACACCGTGATGTACGGGGCGATCGAAGGCGAATGCTATTTCCGCGGCATCGCCGGCGAGCGCTTTGCCGTGCGCAATTCAGGTGCCGTGGCTGTCGTCGAAGGCGCCGGCGATCATTGCTGCGAATACATGACCGGCGGCATCGTCGTGGTGCTCGGCAAGACCGGCCGCAATTTCGCGGCCGGCATGTCGGGCGGCGTCGCCTACGTGCTGGACGAGGCCGGCGATTTCGCCAAATTGTGCAATCTGGCGATGGTCGAGCTTGAGCCGGTCCTGTCGGAGGAGCTGGTCAACGAGAACGCCTATGGCCAGATGAGCGATCTCGAGGCCCATGGCCGGGTCGACGTGTTCAACAACCTGCTCGATGCCGATGTCGAGCGCCTGCACGTCCTGATCACGCGCCACGCCAAGGCCACGGGCTCCAGGCGCGCCGCCGACATCCTGGCGAACTGGACGGCGTTCCTGCCGAAATTCCGCAAGGTGATGCCGGTGGAATACCGCCGCGCGCTGCGGGAATTGAAGGCCAATGCCGACGCCGAGCCGAAGATCGCGATCGGGGCATAGCAACACGGGAGCCCTCGATCGTCATTGCGAGCGCAACGAAGCCGTCCATCCCACCGCGGGAAGACAGAATGGATTGCTTCGTCGCTTCGCTCCTCGCAATGACGGGAGGGGCCGTCTCGAGCAACCAACCATCCCGCAAGGGTGGCAGAGACAGACCGAAGAGAACGCAGGGGCATCAGGCTTAAATGGGCAAGGTCACAGGTTTTCTGGAAATCGAGCGTCACGATCGCAAATACGCGCCGGTCACCGAGCGCGTGAAGCATTTTCACGAATTCGTGGTGCCGTTGTCGGAAAGGGAGACGCGCGACCAGGCCGCGCGCTGCATGAATTGCGGCATTCCCTATTGCCACGGCACCGGTTCGGTGGCGCCGGGCACGCCGGGCTGTCCGGTCAACAACCAGATCCCCGACTTCAACGATCTGGTCTATCAGGGCAATTGGGAAGAAGCCGCTCGCAACCTGCACTCGACCAACAATTTCCCGGAGTTCACCGGGAGGATCTGCCCCGCCCCGTGCGAGGCCTCCTGCACGCTCAACATCGATGACAACCCGGTCACCATCAAGACCATCGAATGCGCGATCGTCGATCGCGCCTGGGAGAACGGCTGGGTCAGGCCCGAGATCGCTGCGCACAAGACCGGCAAGAAGGTCGCCGTCATCGGCTCCGGTCCGGCCGGACTTGCCTGCGCGCAGCAGCTCGCGCGCGCCGGCCACGACGTGCATGTGTTCGAGAAATACGCCAAGGCCGGCGGCCTTCTGCGTTACGGCATTCCCGACTTCAAGATGGAGAAGGGCGTCATCGACCGCCGCGTCGCGCAGATGGAGGCCGAGGGCGTCACCTTCCATTACGGCGCCCATGTCGGCGTCAGCATCGATCCACGCGAGATGCTCAACGAATATGACGCGCTGGCACTGACCGGCGGCGCGGAAGCCCCGCGCGACCTGCCGATCCCGGGCCGCGATCTCACAGGCATTCACTTCGCGATGGATTTCCTGCCGCAGCAGAACCGCCGCGTCAGCAACGAGCCGGCTCACGGCGCAGCCGACATTCTCGCAGGCGGCAAGCATGTCGTCGTGATCGGCGGCGGCGACACCGGAAGCGACTGCATCGGCACCTCGTTCCGGCAGGGCGCCAAATCCGTCACCCAGCTCGAGATCATGCCGGCACCGCCCGAGCACGAGGACAAGGGCCTGACGTGGCCGAACTGGCCGCTGAAGATGCGGACCTCATCGAGCCAGGCCGAAGGCGCGCGGCGCGAATTTGCCGTGCTGACGCAGCGCTTCTCGGGCAGCGACGGCAAGGTCGAAAAGCTGCATTGCGTGCAGGTCGACGACAAGTTCAAGCCGGTGCCCGGCACCGAGTTCGATCTCGACGCCGACCTCGTGCTGCTCGCGATGGGTTTCGTGCATCCGGTGCACGAGGGCCTGTTGAAGACGCTGTCTGTCGAGCTCGACCCGCGCGGCAACGTCCGCGCCAATTTCGCGGACTACCAGACCTCGCGGCCGAACGTGTTTGCGGCCGGCGACATGCGGCGCGGCCAGTCACTGGTGGTCTGGGCCATCCGCGAGGGCCGGCTCTGCGCGCGGGCGATCGACCAGTTCCTGATGGGCACGACGAATTTGCCGGCGTAGACTTTGGCGTAAGACCGACGACCGCCGGTGCCCGCGGCGGTGTCCGTCACGACCGCCGCCGTCACAGCCGCATTGTCCGGCAGTCGTCACCACCGCCGTCACCGCCGAGGCATGCGCGTGATCCGGACGGGAACCGGTAACGCCGATGTTTTGTCGGTGATCGGCAACTCACCCCGGCGCAGGATGGCGAGGTCGGTGGCTTACGGATCGCGGCTCAAGGCGGGGACGACGCGATTGGTGTTGATGCGCACGGCGAGGCTGCGCGACATCTCGGGTTGCAGTTCGAGCCCACCGCGCATGTTCTGGCCGGCCGGCCCCACGAGGCGAGCCGCAAGCCGATTGCCGATGCCGATCAGCGGCCGCTCGAAATATCGCCAGCTTGCAAAAGCCATCGGCAGGATCACGACGAAGCATCCGCCGCGGATCAGCTCTTCCGACCAGATCGGCGGCGTGACCTTGCTGACCAGCGCGGATGCGATGATGAACACCAGCGGGTGCAGCAGATAGATCGAATACGACGCATCGCCGAGAGCGCCGGCCCTTGTCAGCCAGCGCGACGCCTTGTCAGGCACGTTTGCGAAGCCCGCGATCAGGAAGAACAGCGCGATCGGCAGATAGCGGCGGTCGCCCCAGATCGCGACGAAATACCAGAAGCTTACAGCGCCCACGACCAATGGCAGCCAGTATCCGAACCGCGCCAGTTGCCGCCGCGCCATGAACACCAGTACGCCGGCCAGAAACTCGGCGTGGTACATCGCGAAGTTGCCGACCGCGGCCGGCATATCGATGGTGTGAAATGCGAGCGTCGACGCGGCGAGCACGGCGGCCAAGCCGTAAAGACCGAAGATCGGAACGGTCAATGCAGCGATCAGGTAGAACACCATCTCATGTTGCAGGCTCCAGCCGATATCGTAGAACGGAAACTCGGCGGTCGGCAGCAGCGTCGCCGAGTAGAGAAAATAGCCCAGCGTTTCCGTGTCGCGCGGCCCGCGCCAGGCCAGCGCCAGCACGGCGAACGTCGTCAGCGTCACGAGCCAGAGCGGATAGAACCGGAACACCCGCTTGGTCAGGAAAGAGACGATGTCGAAGGTCGGACGCGATGCCACCAGACAGATGACGAAGCCGCTGATCGCGAAGAACAGGTCGACCGCGAGCCAGCCATGCGTGGCCAGGACCGGGATCGGAAACGCGGTGTCCTTCGGAAAACGAAAAATCGAAACCCAGGAATGGAAATACGCGATGCTCAACGCTGCAACGGCGCGCGCAATTTGAATACCCGGCAATTTGTGTTGTTCCACCCAGTGTCCTCCTCGGCTTGGGGACGACACTGCCGTTCGATCGTGGCCGGCACCCGGTCAATCCAAGGCTGCGCGGTGAAAACAAGTAGGAGCTTGAACGGCGTCGCATGACGACGATGGGCGCGCGCATCCCGCGCATGAGCGCGTGTCGAAGACACCAGCGCGGCGCCGGGCACGCCCGTTCCGAGTACGACCATACCTCGCGACCAGATTTTTCGCAGCCGACGGTACGCTGATAGGTCGTTCATCGTCGGCGCGGCGCGCGCGAGTTCCAGATGGCGCGGTGCAACTGCGAAGGCAGGCTCGACGAACGACACGCCGCTATCAAAGGCTCGCGCATGCTGACCAGTTCCGCCGCGATCAACACCAGAAGCGGTCACGAAGAAGCCATGCGCGACACCATGCTGGCGCTCGCCGCCGACGAGCCCGGCACGAGACGAAGCCATCCACCCTGCTGTTTCGTGGCGCGATGGATTGCCGCGCTCCGCTCGCAATGACGAAGGGTCTCGCGCGGTCTTGGACAATTGAACCAGATGACGTGGCGCCACTCACCGAGGCGTCCCGGGCGCCTTAACCCTAACGGGAGGATGCGGTGGCGACTTACCGCAATCGGTGCGAGAACGATCAAAACGTGGTTAGAGAACCGTAAACACGAAGGGGTTGCACATGGAACGGCGGCGGTATCCCCGAGGCAAGAGCTTTTATGGCGGCGTCATCGCGTTCAACGCACGGCAGTCGACGCTCGATTGCGTGGTGCGCAACTTCTCGTCGGCTGGCGCCAAGATCGCGATGTCCGGCACCGTGCTGCTGCCGGACGAATTCGATCTCACCATCGCACGCAAGGAAGGAACGTTCCGCGCCCGGCTGGTCTGGCGCGACGGACTGGAAGCGGGGCTGCGGTTCACCAGCGATGACGACTCCCGGGTCATTTCACTCGACGTCTCGCGCAAGCTCAGGATGCGCAAGGCCGAAATCGCGCGGCTGCAACGCCGGGTCTCCGAGCTCACTGATGGACAATGAGACCGCCAACGGGGATGGGACCCGCGCGCTGAAGCGCGTTTCGCTGACGACCTTTTTCGCCGACCGGCGAGCGTCCTTCTCCGTGCAATATGCCGTACTGGCCACGATCTCTGGGACTGCGACCGTGCTCGCGGTGCGCGTCATCGGCAACGATCTCGCCGCGCAGTTCGAGA
This sequence comes from Bradyrhizobium sp., assembly GCF_049581145.1. Classification (GTDB taxonomy): domain Bacteria; phylum Pseudomonadota; class Alphaproteobacteria; order Rhizobiales; family Xanthobacteraceae; genus Bradyrhizobium. Next base: position 1,416 of record NZ_JBAURI010000740.1, on the reverse strand, counting down.
GGATCCTCGCAGCGTTGACGAGGAGCGGCCCGGGGTTGTCGCCGTGAAGCGTGATGCGGAAACGGCGTCGTCCGCGCCATCCGCCGTCATTGCGCGAAGTCCTTGCGACGACGCGATCCGGCTCGCTGTCACGCGGCGCGATGGATTGCTTCGCTGGCGCTCGCAATGACGGTGGAGGGAGCGGCTCCCTCTCAATTCTGCAGCCGCACGCCAAGCATCACCACCGTCGAGGCCGAGCTCGACAGCGGCACGTTGGAATCCAGAACATCGTGGCGCAGCGTGCCCTTGATCCAGAGGCTGCGGGTCAGCTTGTAGATCAGATCGCCCTCGACGGTGTAGGTCCTGTCGTCGCGGCCGATGCCCTGATAATCGAGCGTGCCGTAGGTGAATTTGCCGATGCCGGTCAGCCAGCGGCGGAAATCGTGATCGGCCTCGACCGTGTAGGTATGCACCAGCACGCCCGAACTGCCAGGCAGCGTGGTTTCGGCGATCTGGGTGTCGGAATAGAATTTCGCGGTGGTCAGCGGCGTCGCGGTCCAGACCAGCGAAGCCGACGTGAGCAGGCCCTGCAGCCGGTCGAGCCGGGGATCGATGTAGTTGCGCGTCGCATAGCCCATCGAGAGTTCACCGGTGAGCAGGCGGGTGAACTCGAACGAGGTGCCGGCCTTGGCATAGCCGCCGTTGGAATCGCGCTCATAACCATCACGGTCGAATTGCTCATCGTGCACGCGGGTGTCACTCTCGACCTCGACGAACGGCTTGACGGCGGGCGTCAGCTCGTAGGAGACGCGCCCGACGCCGCCATACTGGTTGAAGTTGCGGTCGTCATTGCTCGACAGGCTGCCGTCGGTCAGCGTGGAGTCCTGATAGGAGGTGCGGTCGACGGTCGCGCCGCCCGAGATCTGCAGGCGGTTGAAGCGCTGGTCGAAGCCGAAGGTGCCGCCGAACGTCGTGTAGACCGGATAGCTGGCGAGGCCGGACTGGATGTTCGGGCTGCCGGGGTTGTCGGTCGCAACGCGCAGCCGCAGCTGCGCGGTGAGGTCGGTGTCCTCTGTCACATCGAGGCGGCCGTCGACATGGCCGGTGAAATCCGGCCGGGCGACGTTGGTGGGCGCCGGGCTGACCAGGCCGTCGACGCGCGGCGGCAGCGTGCCGCCATAGCCGGTGAAGGAGCCGCGCAGATCCGCAACCAGCGCATGGCGGTCCCAGTCCGACACCGCCAGAAACTCTGGCGCCACCACATACAGCGGCAGGCCGCGCTGCTCCGGCAGCCGGCCGGGATTGGTGTCGTAGCCGCCGTAGAGCTCGACCGCCGACTTGACCAGGAAGCTGCCGGCATAGTCGCCGACCGCGCCGAACGGATCGTCGTCGGGCTTGAGCCGCCGACGCGGCGGCTGGCCGTCGACGGTGCCGGCC
>NZ_JBAURI010000739.1:0-1974 GCF_049581145.1 Bradyrhizobium sp. | reverse complement strand
AAATTGCTTGGCGGCTTCGGCCGGGTTGCCGGCCTTGGTGTACAGGTCTCCCAGCTCAGCCACATACAGGGGCATGGGCACTACAGCGATTGCGGCCTGGTAGAGCTTGATGGCTTCCGCGTAGCGGCCTTGATTGCCGCTAAGCTTTCCCAGCCCGGCCAAAGCACGATAGTCGCCGGGATGGATGTTAAGCGCGGCCAGGTATGCATTGTTGGCGGCAGCAATATCGCCTGCTTGAAACCCGTATTCGCCTAGTTCGTAGTAGAGCCAGGCGAGGTTCTCCGCAGGCAATCGAGCTTCGGTTCCAGCCGCTACCGCGCTTTTCATGAGGCGGATTGCCCCCACCGTGTCGCCGGAGACGAATCTGAGATACGAGGTGCGACTGTCGCGCACATAAACATTGCGCGGCTGCGAAGCGGTGTCGCCGGATATGTCAAGGAGCGAATAAGCAACCGCGGCTCGCTCGTATTCGCCCATATCCGCGTTGGCATCGCCCACAATGGCAAATGAGGAGAGATCGCCGGATCCCAGGGCCAGTGCTTTCTGGGCATAGGTGATGGCATCGCTGAAGCGATGCTCGCCCATGCACACTTCCGCCATGGTGGAGTAGGCGGCATCGGCGGAGAAATCCGTGCTGTTCAGGTCGAGAGACTTGTTCAGTGCCTGCTCTGCCAGCTGAAAGTCTTCCACGTCGCCGGTTTCCCGGGCGCGCTGGAAAAACGCTGCGCCCAGAGCGGAATAAGCAGCCGGATCTTTGGGGTTGCTCTGGACTCGGCTCTGCATGGTCTTGATGGTGCGCTCAGTGCCGGTGGCGTGAGGGATCAGGAGAGCGGTGGGCACCGGAGAGAAGACCACCGGCGTGATGGCGGAAGATTGTATCGCGGGCTCGACACGTTCGTGATGCTCCAGCGTTGTGGAAGAGGACAGGGCGCCGGCTTCCACCGCAGGGTGAACGAAACCGATGCGTGCCCGGTTCTTCAGCGTCTGCGGATAGCCGGGAAAAAGTTCGTCGGCACGCTGCAGCATCTGGCTGGCGGAATCCAGCTTACCCATGTCGATCTCGATGGCTGCGATGTGGTTCGCGATCGCGGCTAGCTCGCCGGTCTCGCCGGGCGAGGTTTCGGCGTAAGCACGATCGAGTACCTCCAACGCACCTTCAGGATCGCCATAGTGCTCGCGAATGTCGGCAGCAATCAGCAATCCGGGAACGTTGAAGGGCTGCAGGTTCAACATCCATTGCGCCGAGGCTTCGGCATCCTGATAGTTGCCGAGACCTATATAGGCTCGAGCCAGATATCCATGGACCGTTGCATCGTCGGGGTTGTGGAGGTTCAGGTCTTTAGCCTCGTCCCTGGCGCGGGCAAACTCATGTTGATCGAGTAGAAGAGCTACGTGTGCTTTGCGCAGCTGAAAATCCTGCGGAGCGAGGCTGAGGCCAGTGGCGATGGCCTCCGCTGCCTGGCGATCGTACTCCGAGGACTCTGTCTCCTGTGCGCGGCTGATGTAGGCCAGGGCAAGATTGTTGTAGGCCTCAGGCTTCTTGGGGTCGGATGCGATCTGCTGCCTGGCAGCTGCGATGCGTTGCTCCGCGGGAGTCGCTTGCTGAGTTTCTGCCTTGGCAAACAGGACGGAAGCGGCGATGAGAATGATTGCAGATGAGAGCTTCATCACTTGCCTTTACTAAATGGCGAAGGTCACCGGGCACACTTGAGAGTAGTGTGCCCGGGAAACTTCGACAGGTTTTGCAGCGTTACATGACAGGGCAGGTGGTGCTGCCGCCCTGGTCTGCCGGTGGAGCGTCCGCTTGATTACTGCTGCCAAGGTTTGGCTGATCACCGCAACCTGTTTCACTGGGGTCGATGTGACGGCTATCGCGACCGCTGTAAGCGAAGTGCACATACGGGAAGGTTTCCTGTGTGGGCACATCGGGAGCAGCGACGCCATCGCCGATCAGGTTATTGGGAGCGACGTTGA
>NZ_JBAURI010000738.1:0-5760 GCF_049581145.1 Bradyrhizobium sp. | reverse complement strand
GCGTGGATCAGATCCTCGGTCAATCCGTCTGAAAAATAGTCCTCAGCGCTGTCGGCGAGATTGGCAAAGGGAAGCACGCCCACGATCGCGGTGCGGTATTGCGGCGGCAGGTTCGATGCAGGCTTGGGCTCGGAGCCGCCCGGCTCGGACCCGTCCGGCTCCCAGCTCCAGACCTGGACCGGTTCCTCGATGTTCTTGAAAAGGTGACTGCCGCCATCCACCAGGGATCGGCCGAGATGTCTCGCCGCCTCCTGATAGGCCTTGTCGGAAACGGCCACACCGCCGGGAACGGCCACGCCTTCGAGGCGGACGGCGATGTTCACGCCGTCGCCGAACACTTCGTCCTCGTCGGCGATCACGTCTCCCATGTGGACGCCGAGACGGAAGCGCATGACGCGATCGGCGGGGAGGTGCGTGTTGCGCTCGGCCATCAGCGTTTGCATCTCGATCGCCGATTCGATCGCGCCGACGACACTTCTGAACTCCAGCAGGAAGCCGTCGCCGGTATTCTTCACGATCCGGCCGCCATGGTTGAGAATGATCGGGAAGATCGCGCTGCGGTGAGCCTTGAACGCGGCATGCGTGCCGGCTTCATCGACGCCCATCATGCGCGCATAACCGGCGACGTCGGCGCAAACGATGGCAGCGAGGCGTCTTTGCATCATCTCCCCTGGTCCGGAATCGGTGACCACCAGTACGTTGGCGGGCCGCCAATTCCAATGGTTATAAAGCAGGCTGCCGGCGGGAAAGTCCGCTCCGAACCGATCAGCGAGCAGACATCCAAGACCGGCGCGTGTCGCGGGGCAAGATAGCATCGGAACCGCCTCGCGTGGGATTGCGCTCGATAGCGGTGGACGTGCAAAATACGATTCGTTCGTCTTGAGGTGGGCTTATTTATGCTGGGCATTCACGACCTCTGGCTTTTCATTCTCTCCGGGCTTCTGCTCAACATCACGCCGGGTCCCGATACCGCCTACATCGTCGGGCGCAGCGTGCAATTGGGATGGCGGGGCGGCGCGGCTGCCGTGCTCGGAATCGAGGCCGGCTGCCTGGTCCATGTCTTCAGTGCCGCGATCGGGCTTTCGGCGCTGCTCGCGGCATCGGCGACGGCCTTCGCTGCGGTGAAATGGGCGGGCGCGATCTATCTCGTCTGCATCGGCATCAAGATGCTGGTGTCGCGGCCGCAGCCGGATGTCGCCAATGCGCGGGTCGGAGATGCTGCCATTTCGCTGCGGCGGGTGTTCGTGCAGGGCGCGCTGACCAACATGCTCAACCCGAAAGTGGCGCTGTTCTTCCTCGCCTTCCTGCCGCAATTCGTCAGCGCGGATTCGGCGCACAAGGCAGTGGGATTCGTGCTGCTCGGCCTGATCTTCATCGGCAACGGAACGCTGTGGTGCCTTGGCGTCGCCGCGTTCGCCGCCAGGACAGCGAGCCAGGTCAGGCAATCCGGCAACGCGCTGCGCTGGATCAATCGCGCGCTGGGCGGCCTGTTCGTCTATCTCGGCGCCCGCCTCGCGCTGCTTCAGGCGCGCTGAAGCTCAAGAATCGCGCTGGCTGCGAGATAGACTCCGAGAACGATCATCGCGACCAGAAACCAGCGGCGAAAGGCATCCGCCGGCAGCCGCAAGCGGATGGCCTGGCCGATGAACATGCCGGCGAATGCACAGGCCATGGCGATCGCGCCGGGCAGCGCGGTCGAGGCTTTCAACAGTCCGGCGGCCGTGAGATTGAACGCGAGCGCCAGCGTCGCGACGGTGAAGAACACGCCGAGCGCCTGCACCAGTTCATCCTTCTCCATGCCGATCGCCTGCATGAACGGCATCGAGGGGAGCACCTGCACGCCGGTCGCCGCCGCGATCAGTCCGGTGACGATGCCGACCAGGCCGCCGACCCATTTCTCGTCGCGGCGCGTGACCTCGAAGGCGAACCTGCTCAGTCCCACGATCGCGTAGATCACCAAGAGCACGCCGAGCGCGATCGAGCCGTAGCGCGCTGTGGGTCCGGAGAGCGCGCCCGCATTGAGCCGGATGCCGACGATGGTGCCGGCCATCAGCGGCCACAGTCGCCGGATGATGTCACGCAGATGAGGGCCGGCGAAGGTCTGCCAGATATTGGTGACGACCGCCGGCAGGATGACGATGGCGAGCGCCTGCCCTGGCGGCATCGCGACCGCAAGCAAGCCCATCGATACTGTTGGCAGGCCGAGCCCGATCACGCCCTTGACGAAGCCCGCGAGCATGAAGACGGCGGCGATCAGCAACAGCAACGGTTCGAACGACATCGCGGCACATTGACCAATCGGCGCAATCCGCACAATCTGCAGATTACGGAGACAGCCTTCGTTCTTGACGAAGGCTGATGAGACGAGAATGCGCCATGCGTTTCGACCTGGTCGACCTCCGGCTCTTCATCGCGGTAGCGGAGTGCCGAAGCATCACGCGCGGCGCGGACCGCGCCCATCTGGCGCTCGCCTCGGCCAGCGCGCGAATCAAGGGGCTGGAGACCGCGCTCTCCGTCGCGCTGTTCAAGCGCGGCCGCCGCGGCGTCGAGCTCACCGCGGCCGGCGAGAGCCTGCTCGACCACGCCCGCATCGTCATGCAGGATGTCGAGGCGATGCGCGGCGATCTCGCGCGCTTTGCCTCCGGCGTGCGGGCCAGCGTGCTGCTGCTCGCCAACACCTCGGGCCTGTCGGAACATCTGCCGAAAGCGCTGGCGGCATTCCTGCGCGGCCATCCCGATATCGACGTCGATGTCGAGGAGCGCGAGAGCATCGATATCGCCACGGCCATCGTCACCGGCGCCGCCGATCTCGGCTTTGCCGCCGAGCACGCGCTGCCCGAGACGATCGAGCGGTTTGCCTTCGGCCAGGATCGCCTGTTGCTGGTGTTCGCGCGGCGCAGCGGGTTTGCGGGCCGGCGCCAGATCGATTTCAAGGAGGTTGCCGGCCAGGACTTCGTCGGACTGACCAACGCCACCGCGCTGCAGGCCCATATCGGCAAGCACGCGGCACAACTCGGCCTGCGGCTGCGCGTCAGGGCCCGGTTGCGGGATTTCGACGCGATTTGCCAAATGGTGGCGGCCGAGGTCGGCATGGCCGTGGTGCCGGAAGCCGCCGCCAGACGCTGCGCGCGCTCGATGCCGATCGCGATGTGCCGGATCCGTGACGCCTGGGCCAACCGCAGGCTCGTGATCTGTGCCCGCGATTTCAAAACGCTGCCGCGCCCGGCCAAGCTTTTGGTGGAGCATCTGCGGCGGACGGCGCAATAGAAGCATTTTCCGGAAAGGCGGACACCAGCATTCCGTTAGATCAATATACCAGAGCCGTTACTTTGTGGTCTCGAGGCCCGCGTTCTTGATCACCTTGCCCCACTTCTCCGTCTCCGAAGCGATGAAGTTGCGGAATTGCTCCGGCGAATCGGGCGCGAGCGTCAGCCCCTGCTCGGCAAGCTTCTGCTTGACCGCGGGGTCGGCCATCGCCTCGAAGGCTGTGCGGTTGAGGGCCGCTATGATCGGCGCGGGCGTGGCACCGGGCGCGATCATGCCGTACCAGTTCTCGATCAGGAGCTCGGGCATGCCGACTTCCGCGGTGGTCGGCACGTCCGGCGCGGTGGGGGCGCGCTGCCGCGCGCCAAGCGCGATCGCGCGCAGATTGCCCGCCTTGATCTGCGGCAGGATCACCGGCAGATCGAGGAATGTCATCTGCACCTGCTGGCCCAGCAGGTCATTGATGGCGGGCGCGGCGCCGCGATAGGGCACGTGGACGATATCGATCTTCGCCGTCTGCTTGAACAATTCGCCGGCCAGATGCGGCAGGCCGCCGGTGCCGGAGGAGGCAAAATTGAGCTTGCCGGGCTCGGCCTTGGCGAGCGCCACGAGTTCGCTCATGTTCCTGGCCGGAACGTTGGTCGCCACGACGAGCATTTCCGGCACCGTCGCAACCAGGCTGACGGGCGCGAAATCCTTGCTTACGTCGTAGGCGACCTGCTCCATCATCGGATTGATCACCAGCGAACTCGCGCTGGTGATCCCGATCGTGTAGCCGTCCGGCTTGGCCTTTGCCACCGCGTCGGTCCCGAGCACGCCGGCCTGTCCGCCGCGATTGTCGATCACCACCGGCTGCTTGAACAGTTCCGCCATCCGCTGCCCGACGACGCGGGCGATGATGTCGTTCGGACCGCCCGGTGGAAACGGCACGATCAGCCGGATCGGCCGGGCCGGAAAATCCTCGGCCGCCGCCAGAGCCGGCAGCAGCAAGAACGACAGCGCCACCGCCAGCGCGCCGACACATCTCGCGTCAACACCTCTCATGAACACCTCCCGCGCTTCCGGCCTTGGCGCCGCATGCGGTTGCTCGCATGGCGACCGGCGGAAATCTTATCGAAGATGCAATGCTAGCGCAGTTTGCCGCGCCGTCGAGATGCAAATGCTTGAAAAAGCCGGGGTCTAGGTGCTCGGCAGGCTAGCCCTTGAGCAGCTTGATCGCCTCCTCATGCACCCGCGCGTCGCCGGCTGCGATGATGCGGCCGCCATTCTGCGCGGGTTCTCCCTCCCAGTTGGTGACGACGCCACCGGCGCCGGTGATGATCGGGATCAGAGCCGCGATGTCATAGGGCTTCAATTCGGTCTCGACCACGAGGTCGAGATGTCCGGCCGCGAGCATGCAATAGGAATAGCAATCGCCGCCGTAGCGCGGCAGCCGCACCGCGCTCTGGACCCGGCCGAAGGCTTCGCGGTCGCCGTCGTTCATCAACAGCGGGCTCGTGGTGTAGCAGGTCGCTTCGGCGAGCGAGGCGCAGCGCCGCACCGCCAATTTTCGTTCCCCCGACGGCCCCTGATAGTTGGCCGAGCCGTTGTCGCCGGAGAAGCGCTCGCCGATGAAGGGCTGGTGCATCATCCCGAACACCGGAACGCCCTGGTGCAGCAGCGCGATCAGGGTGCCCCAGACCGGAAAACCCGCGATGAAGGACTTGGTGCCGTCGATCGGGTCGAGCACCCAGACATAGTCGGCGTCTTCGTGCTCGTTGCCGAACTCCTCGCCGACGATGCCGTGCTGGGGGAAATTGGCCTTGATCAGCCGCCGCATCACCGCTTCCGCGGCGCGGTCGGCTTCGGTCACCGGATCGAACTCCCGACTGCTGCTCTTGTTCTCGATGGAGAGCGAGGTTCGGAAGAACGGCAGGATAGTCTCGCCGGCCGATGTCGCCAGGCGGCCGATGAAGGCGGAAAAGTCGATGACCGTCACGTGGTTTCCTCGGTGCCTTAAGTGAATTGGAGCTCTGGGAGAATTTTGGCTTTTGGAGAATCGCCCTCTGCCTAGCTCAATCCGTCGAGCCATGCACGATGATCCCTGAGATCGATCTGGTATTTTGGATACGTAGTCTCGCCTGCGTGGGACGCATCCCGCCGCGAGGTGGCCGATCACGAAATCGCGAATTTTGGCCCGGCAGCGCACCGCCAGCCCGGCCTCGTCTCAGGGCATACACGGTAACCATTTGTAAAATATTAATAATTTCATGAACCGGCGCGGGTGTGGCGCGCGTGCAAGGTCTGCAAATTTTGCATGCAAAACAGCGCGAAAACCCTTGCCTTTTGTGCATCGCGGTCGCATATTGTTGCGGTGCGGTAGCGCTTATGGCGTTATCGCTGCCCTCCTTGGGCGTTTCCTCCCTAGACTTGGGCCGCTTGCTCATCGCAAGCGGCCCTTTTTTCGTGGCTGAGAGATCGGAGAGATTTGCCACCGCGAGCCGGGAGAGCGGGACG
>NZ_JBAURI010000737.1:0-3959 GCF_049581145.1 Bradyrhizobium sp. | reverse complement strand
GTCGCACCGGAATCACCCGGCATCCCCGCACGCAATGGTTTACGGCTTATACGCGCTCTCCTCGGTGACCATGCTTTTTTGCCACCGTCGCCTAACGGAATTGCTTCCGCCGACTTGACGCCTGTGCCTTGGAGCGTCGGGACCACACGATTTCGCCGTCCGCTGCAGCATCGCTCGTCCGCGTGCCGGTGACCGCTCACGGGTCTTCGGACCCGCTCTGCAATCCCATCACGCCCGACGCTGCCGCGTCCACCGCATCCCGCGCCAACGTTCGTGACGATCGCGAAGCGCCCCTCTTGGAAGAGCATGGGACGGATGTAGTAAAAATCAATTTCCGAAAAAACGAAAGAGATTTATTTTTTTCCGAAGGGCTGGACAGGTAGAATCAGCTTGAAGCGGCTCGCGAAATCGGCTCTTTGCGCGGGTGACTTTTCACGGCGTCCACAGGCTTTGTCGGGCGCGGCGGCGTCGATCAAAATCGAGATTGATTCGCCTGCCCAGCTACTCAACTCTCAATCGTCGCAACAATGTGCGTCACGAGTTCGGACAAGGGACTCGCCCCATCCAAGCGAATTACAGGACACGGTAGCGTCGTCAGCCAAGCCTGATGCTTTTCGAGCGTGCGGCTTACCGTGTCACCCTCGTCGTAATGGGATGCCCATTTAATGAAGTCCTCGGTTTCATGATGATGCCACCCGCCCGGTGAAACTGCGTCGTCGCCGAACCGTGCGGCCTCCCGCGCCCGCAGCCGGTGAAGTCGAAGGTCTTTCGCTGTGTATAAAAAGACCACGAGGTCAAAATACGAAATGACCGGGTCGCCCCATCCTTGCAGTGATCCGCTCAGGACCCACTGCGCTCGCGGCAAGAACAATTCTCTCATCAATCGTAATCGTTCGGTAGCGTCGCGGATTTCTCTATAGGGCGGCGTAGTGGGTTGCCAAAAGTAGTCATCCGTATCGTGATGCGGGATGGTAAGCGCACTTGCCAGGGCGCGGCCAAGCGAGGTGGTGCCGGAGCCCGACGCTCCGGTGATATGAATGCGGCGACTCTTCATGATCCACTGACCTGCGTTACAACGCGATTCACGCCATAAAAAGACAGGCCACCGCATCAGGCCAGCCCGTCAAAGGCGACCTAACGACGTCCCGTATCGAATTTCTCAATCCTGGCAGCATGAAATATTTGGAGGTCGTCACGACCGTGGCGGGTCACCTCCGGACCTTACCACGACACACTTCCGACCAACGAATATCCCGCAAACGGCCGATCGGTTGCTCCGCGGCACGCGTGCCCGATGTGCCAGTTGTGGCACGGCTTCAGCCGTTCTAGGCCCCACGACGAGACTGCCGACATCGAAGTCCAATCCCTGCGCTCGGGTGTCCAGTATAGAAGGCCACCAGCCCCCAAATCCGTGTGCAGCTGGAGCCGCAATTCGAACTCTGCACCGGGCTCGACGCATGGACCAAACCAGTAGTGCGGACTGCGTCCGGAGGTGTGATGGACTATTGCCGTCAAGCGCTGTTCCGCCCCTCGCAAGCCGATCCAAAGCGGCGGCAACTCACCAAGCCGGCCAGCACACAGCAACGTCTGTGCGCGAGTTGTCCCAACTTTGGCGGCCGTTCCCGAGAACTGTAGCTCAAGCCGCCGATGCTCGAAGGGAAATGCAACCGGAGCCTGGAAAGAACCCATCGTCAGCTCCGTCTGATGTGCGGGATGCCAGCCATCGAAACACCAGTCCAGTGTCTCCCTAACCAAGCCTTTGGTGTCAAGAACCTGGCAACGTATTCCGATGGCATCAAGCGCGACCTGGACACAGTGGAGGTACTCGATGCCTTCGGGCATGCGGTGCACGGTGCCGGCCCCTGCCGTACAAATCTGCAGGACATCGCGATGGACCTGAACGTCGAACGCCAGAATGTGGCTGCATAAATACGCGCGAACGCCGTGCTCGACGAGAATATCCCAGAAGGCGGATCCTGCGCCGGGTTCAATGTCGCGTTGCCAAGGCCCGGAATAGCCGTTGACTGAGTATACGGGATGGTGACCGATGACGAGCTTCTGACACGCATCGCCATGTGAACGGAGCACGTCCTCCAGCCATTGTGTCTCTACAAATCCCTCGCCACCGAGGCCGGACCAGAGTGTGTTGACGAAGACGAGCAGCAGATCACCGCGTCGCACCCAGTACGACAGGCCTTCCTGGCCGGGCGGCCCGTTCCGCGGCAAACAGAGCACCTCTCGGAACACCTGCTCGCTCATCTCATCATATGTCGTATGGTTGCCCGTCGTGTGCCACATCGGGATGGTGCGGCGATCGAGCCAACCCGTTTCACTGTCGATCCAATGGCGCCATTGCGCGAGCAGTTGATCGTAGTCGGACGTCAATCCGATGATCTCATCTCCCGGAAAAATGATGAACTCAGGTGCGGGCTCAAGGCGTCGGACGACCGCGTTGACCTCCGAGAATGTTTTCTCGTGAGGCCCATCTGGCACGCCCGAGCAGGCGTCACCGTACAGCACGAACTGATACCCAGCGTTTCGAGGTTGCAACGCCGGAATTGGCTCGGCGGCACTGAAGTGAGATGGTACCTTGCTCATCGCCCATTTTACCCAGCCCACGAGCCTGTCGCAATCCGGCGTCCGTTTGCGACTTCAGCTCGAGGTCGCGAACTGCCTTCCCGAATGCGTTAGCTCCACCGGCCTGTACCTCAGACAGCTGCCGACCCGCTGCGCCGCATAGCCTCTGGATTCCGGGTTCATCGCCGTTGGCGATGCCCCGGAATGACGTTCCAGAAAAATTCAATTCCTCACCCGCGACAGCAATGCCAGGCCGCCTCCGAAAAACACCACCAGCACCGCCATGCCGGCCTTCTGATTCACGGTCACCGCGGTGACGATGCCGATCAACAGCGGTCCGATGAACGAGGTGACCTTTCCGGCCAGCGCGAACAGGCCGAAATATTGCGCGATGCGATCTTTCGGCGCCAGACGGATCAGGAGCGAGCGCGACGCCGCCTGCAGCGGCGCGCCGGCGGCGCCGATCAGGCAGCCCAGCACGAGATAGGCGCGCTCGGCGGCGGAGGCGAACAAGGCGCCGCCCGGCACCGGCGGCGCGACGCCGACGAACAGCACGGAGTCCTTGTTCACCAGCAGGATCGCGACCACCGATGTCAGCAGGACAGTCATGGCGCCGGCGATCACGCGCTTCGGGCCCAGGAAATCATCGAGCTTGCCGCCGAGCCATGCGCCCAGCGTGCCGGCGATGGCGAGGATGATGCCGAAAATGCCGAGCTCGATCGTATTCCAGCCGAAGGTGCCGGCCGCATAAATGCCGCCGAACGCAAACAGCGAGACCAGCCCGTCGGTATAGATCATGTTGGCGAGCAGAAAAATCGCGAGCGACCGCTGCTTCGGCAACGCGATCAGCGTCTGCTTCAGTTCGCGCAGGCCGGCGCGCAGCGCATTGCGCAACGGATGCCGCGCTGGATAGTCCGGGGTCCAGAGGAACATCGGCAGCGCGAAGATGACGAACCAGATTCCGGTCAACGGACCGGAGATCCGGTCGCCCTGATGCGAGGCCGGATCGAGCCCGAACAGCGGGCTGAATCCGAGCAGCGTGCGACCGGTCTCCGGATTGGCGGCGAAAAAGCCGAGCACCAGGATCAGGCTGGCGATGCCGCCGATGTAGCCGGTGGCCCACCCGGTGCCGGACAGGCGCCCGATCCGCTCCGGCGGCACCAGCGTGGGCATCATCGCGTTGGCGAACACCGTGGCAAACCCGACCCCGACGCTCGCGATCGCATAGCACAGCAGCAGCGGCGGAATCACACTGGCGTCGCCGGGCCGGCCGATCCACATCAGGCAGGTGCCGATCACCAGCAGAACGCCGAACGCCGCGATCCACGGCTTGCGGCGGCCGGCGGCATCGGCGATCGCGCCCAGCACCGGCGAAAACACCG
>NZ_JBAURI010000736.1:0-4860 GCF_049581145.1 Bradyrhizobium sp. | reverse complement strand
GGCGCCGACGGTCCGGCAAGCGCGCGGACCAGCTGATAGAAGGTCTCAGCGGCGCCCCAGTTCTCCTTGCGCTGATACGCCGGCAGGTCGACGGTGACCACCGGGATCGGCAAATCGAGCGCGCGCGCCAGGCCGCCTGGATCGTCCTGGATCAGCGACCCCGTGCAGGATGCGCCGACGATCATCGCCTGCGGCTTGAACCGGTCATAGGCGTTGCGCGCCGCGGTCTTGAACAGTTCGGCGGTATCGCCGCCGAGATCGCGCGCCGAGAACGTCGTATAAGTCACGGGCGGGCGCCGGTCGCGGCGTTCGATCATCGTAAACAGCAGGTCCGCGTAGGTGTCTCCCTGCGGCGCGTGGAGCACATAATGCAGCCCTTGCATTCCCGTCGCGACGCGCATCGCGCCGACATGGGGAGGTCCTTCATATGTCCACACCGTGAGCTGCATCGTCATGGCACCAGTTTGGCGCGGCGCACGAGCGGACGCGCAAACAATTCGGCGAGGTCGCCGGCCTGCTCGTAGCCCTGGATCGGCGTGAAAACGAGTTCGATCGACCATTTGGTGGTCATGCCCTCGGCTTCCAGCGGATTGGCCAGACCGAGACCGCACACCACCAGATCGGGCCGGGCGGCGCGGCAGCGATCGAGCTGCAGATCGACGTCCTGTCCCTCGGTCACGGCGACACCGTCGGGAAGCAAATTGAGCTCTTCGGCGAGATGCTGGCGATGCAGATAGGGCGTGCCCACTTCGACGAGCAGCATCGAGAGCTCGCGTGACAGAAACCGCGCCAGTGGAATCTCGAGCTGCGAATCCGGGAACAGGAAAATGCTGCGTCCAGCAAGCTTTTCGACGTACGGCGCGAGCGCGCGCGCCGCACGGGCCCGGGAGGGTTGCGTGACCGTGACGAAGGTCGTGTCTTGGACGCCAAAAGCGTCGGCCGCGGCCCTCAGCCACGCGGTCGTGCCTTCGACGCCGAGTGGAAACGGCGCGGCCAATCGCGTCGCACCCCGATCCTCCAGGGCGCGCGCGGTGTCGGCAAGAAACGGCTGGGCGAGCAGAAATCTGGTATTTGGCCCGACCGCCGGAAGCACCGTGGAGTTGCGCGGCGGCAGGAAATGGACCGGCCCGATTCCGAGTGCGCCGAACAGGCGCGCGAACTGGTCCTCGACCACATCGGCCAGCGAGCCCACGATCAGAAGCTGGTCCACGCCTGTTGCCGAGGCGGGCAGCGCCGGCACGAGCGAGGCGAGACATGCATCCTCGCCTTGCGTGAAGGTGGTCTCGATGCCACTGCCCGAATAATTGAGGATGCGCACCTTGGGCGAAAAGCTCTGCGACAGCCGGAGCGCGGCACGCGACAGATCGAGCTTGATCACTTCGGACGGACAGGAGCCGACCAGGAACAGCAGACGGATATCGGGCCGCCGCGCGATCAATTGCGTCACGATGCGATCGAGTTCGTCGTTGGCATCGGTGAGCCCTGCCAGGTCCCTCTCTTCCATGATCGCCGTGGCAAAGCGCGGTTCTGCGAAGATCATCACACCGGCGGCGGACTGGATCAGATGGGCACAGGTGCGCGAGCCGACCACGAGGAAGAACGCGTCCTGGATCTTGCGATGCAGCCAGACGATCCCGGTCAGCCCGCAGAACACCTCGCGCTGACCGTTCTCGCGGCGAACCGGAACAGGCGCGGCGGCGGCGCTCACGGCGCAGCCTTGCACATGCGCATTCATGCTCGCCTCCCGGCCATCGTCGGAGCTTCGGACGACGCGATACGCTCGTCACGGCGGGCGGCGCGCAGCTTCAGGACGAACTGCGTGGCGTTGATGAGGTAGGACGCGTAAGCCGCGAGCGCGAGCAGCATCTGCTGGCGCGCATCGCCCACTCGGCCAAGCAGCGCGACGAGGTAAGCCGTGTGAAGCGCCAGCACCAGGAAGCTCAACACGTCCTCCCAGAAGAACGCTGGCGCAAACAGATAGCAGCCGAAAACTTCACGCTCCCAGATCGAGCCGGTGATCATGATCGCGTAAAGCAGCAGCGTCTTGACCACGATCGAAGCCGCCGCGACGCCATATCCTTGCCCGGTGGCCAGATAGTGAACCACCAGGATCAGACTGATGAGAAAGATGGCGAACTGGACGGGGGCGAGGATCCCCTGCACCAGCGTCCATCTGGTTGCATCGCGGCGAATACGCTGTTCGGGCGTGTACAGCCCCTTAAGTGCTTGCGCAGTCGAACGAACCAACGGTTCTCCGCCGTCTGCTGCCGGAGTACCGTTCGCAGACGCAGCGACGGATTCCAGCGAAGGACTGTAAAGATTATTTGACAGTCTTTCAGCGCGGTGATGCGATATCGGAAGGGGAAAGCCAGGAGCTGCCGGCGATCGACCGCCGAACTGGATAAAATCTCGATTTGCGACTGGCCGACGATGCACCGCGCCACTCCCTATGTGCGGGCTTGATGACAAGAAGGTTAAGCTCGGTTCTAGAGACTGTCAATCAAACTATACGTAAATTAAACTTGACGGTCAAAAGAACGGAGGACTTAATGCGTGGGGGAGTGAAAAATGTCCGATGTGAACGAGCAATCCGTCTTGCCCGGCAGCGCCACCGACCCCGCCCCGGTGCGCCATTTCAAATCGTTTCGAAAGAGGATCCCCGCGCCGATCTGGCGATTTCGCCCCACGCTGCCTCCGGTCACCGTCGTCCAAACCATCAAGACGCAGATCATTCCCAAGATCGTTCTCGCGCTCCGCAAGGCGCCGGCGCCAACAAGTCCGGCGGAAACGACCGAGCAGACCATTCCGAATACGGTCGAGCGGTTTGCGGCACTCACCTTGGGGAGCAATGAAGACGCCCCCTTCGCTTATGTCGAAGACTTGCTTGCGCAGGGCATCACGGTGGAATCGATCTTTCTGGATTTGCTTGCGCCGTCAGCCCGCTACCTGGGCCAGCTCTGGGAGTCGGATGCGACCGACTTTGTCAATTTGACCCTGGCGGTCGGCCGGCAGCAACGGATCATGCGGCGGTTGGGGGAGCGGTTCTGCAACGAGGCACCCCAAGGCGGCGGCGGCGAATCGGTGTTGCTGACCATCATTCCCGGCGAACAGCACAGCTTCGGGCTGTCGATGGTCGCTGAGTTCTTCCGCCGCGCGGGCTGGAATTTGTGCACCGGTCCGTTCTCGTCACATCAGGAGCTGACCTCGCTGGTGCATAACCACTGGTTCGATATCATAGGCTTTTCCGTCAGCAGCGACCGCAGGCTCGATGAGCTGAAGCAGGACATCCATGATATCCGGCACGACTCCCGCAACCGGCAGGTGGGCATCATGCTCGGCGGTCCCATGGTGATCGCGCAGCCCGACCTTGTGGCGTCGATGGGAGCCGATATGATGTCGGCGGACGCGACGACCGCGCCGCAACAGGCGCGCGGCCTGATCGAGCAGATGAAGAACCGGACGTGACATGACCGGCTTGCCCACACACCAATGCCGACAGCCGGCACGGCCAAGCCGCCCGCCGCCGGCAAGACAGGAGAGTCAGCGAATGACGGCGATCGTGGCGGACCATCCTGCGCCGGCCAGCGTCGTCACGGCACTCTATTTCCGCACCAGGGCGCTCCATGTCGAAGCGGAACGGACCGGCATCATGCGCGATCTGTTGCACGGGGACGCCAGCCGTGCAGGCTATGTCCTCCTGCTGCGCAACCTTTTTCCCGCCTATTGTGCGATCGAGCAGGGACTCGAACGACATCAAGGCTCGCCCCTCCTCGGCGTCCTCGCGCATTACAGGCTCGACCGCGCGCCGGCGATCGAATCCGACCTTGCAGCATTATGTGGCGAGCGCTGGATCAACGACATTCCGCTGCTGCCCGCGGGAGAACTTTATGCAAGCCGGATTGCGGAGGCGGCCGAAGGCGACGGGGCGCAGTTGATTGCCCATGCATATACCCGATATCTCGGCGATCTCAGCGGCGGCCAGATCTTGAAGCGGCTCCTGTCGCGATCGCTCGAGCTTCGGTCCGCCGAGCTCACCTTCTACGATTTTCCGCGCTTTCCCGATCTCGACGCGTTGAAGGCGAACTATCGTCAGGCTCTCGATCAGGCTGCCGCGCAGTTTCCCAATGGCGATGCCATCGTTGAAGAGGGCGTGCTGGCCTTTTCGCACAACATCGCCCTGTCATGCGCGGTGCAGGCCGCGGCAGCACGCGAATCGGCTGCGACCAGGTAGAGCGCCGTCGCCGGAGACTTATTTCTTGGAATTGTCGCCGGATGTGCGCGACGAATGCCAGATCAGATGCTCCAGCAGCTCGGCCGTTCGCAGCGTGGAATTGCGCACGCTCTCGAGCATGTCCGCGATCCGGCCGGTTTCCGCACCATAGGTGATTTCGAGCGCTGCGAGCTGCGCGTTCTCGACCACCGCCGATAGCAGGTTCTGATGCACGAGGTCGGTTTTGGAGTCGAGCCGGACCTTGTTGATCCGATTGCTCTTCAGGATGCCCTCCTGGAAGCGGCTACGCGCAACCTCCGCGGCCTTGCGGTCGGTAATATCAGAGAAGATCAGCACGAAGCCCAGTACCCGGTCACGGGACGGCTGCACCGGATCTGCCCTGACCATCAGCGGCTTTTCCCGGTTGCCTTCGTCGCGCAACAGCAATTCACCGCGCCAGGCGCGGTGATGATCGACGAGTTCGCGCACGCTTTCGAGAAAGTACTTCGGCTGCTGGAACGCCGCAGCCAGGTCGTCGAGGCGCGCCGCCATGTGCTCCCTGGGCAGCAGCGTCCTGAACGCATTGTTCATCAGCAGAATACCGCCGTCGATACCGGCGATGATGACCGGCTGCTCGGACACGCGCACAT
>NZ_JBAURI010000735.1:0-15467 GCF_049581145.1 Bradyrhizobium sp. | reverse complement strand
CGCGTGGAGGTCTGCGTGACCGACGAGGCTGGCGCGAGCGGATGCGACGCCATTGAGTCCGATCCAGATAGTAGCGTTCGCCGTATGCCAACCGGCAGCGATCTCAACTCGATCGGAGCTTGGCCTGAGCGCCACCTGCTCGGAACACAATTGGGCCCGAACCGCAATGGGCGGAAGTGGTAACGATGCAAAACATGAGCGCAATCTGGCTTTATCCGATCATCCTCGCCGCAGGCGCTCTTCAGGCGTGGGGGCCGCCCATGAATAACGCGTTGCGCGGCGCGCTTGAGAATCCGTGGCTTGCCAGCCTCGTTTCCTTCCTGCCCATCGTCGCATTGCTGGCCTGTATCGCATTGTGTATCCCCCATCCTTTGCCCTCGGCCGAAGGGCTCGCCAGGATGCCCTGGTGGGCGCCGCTCGGCGGACTGATCGGCGCCTTCGCGGTCGTCGCCGGCTTGATGTTCGTCGGCACGGTCGGCGCTGGCGCATTTGCCGGCTTGACCATCACTGCCAACGTCCTGATGTCGCTCCTCATCGACAAGTTCGGCATGTTCGGCATGCCGGTCCACGAATTCAATTTCGGCCGCATCGCGGGCGCTTTGCTCATGGTCGCGGGCATCGCGCTCATCTCGAGATTCTAGGGCGGGGAGTGCGTCCATGCCCGCCAACAGGACTCGGCAAACAACAGCGCTTGCGCCTCTGCTGGCGCTGAACTTCTTCATGGCGGACATGCAGGCCGGCATTGGCCCGTTCCTGGGGGTATTCCTGCTCGCCCATGGCTGGCAGACCGGTTTGATCGGAACGGTGATGACGGCGGGCGGTATCGCCGGCATGTTGATGACGACACCGGCCGGCGCGCTGATCGACGCCACGCGGAGCAAGAAGCTGTTCGTCATTGTTCCCGGCATCTTCACGGTCGCCGCCTCCGGCATCGTGCTGTGGTCGCAGGAGTTCTGGCTGGTCGCGGCCTCCCAGGTCGCGACCGCCATCGCCGGCGCCGCGATCGGTCCCGCCGTCGCAGGCATCACGCTCGGGATTGTCCTCCAGGCCGGCTTCAATCGTCAGAACGGCCGCAACCAGGCTTTCAATCACGCCGGTAACATGGCCGGCGCCGGGCTCTCCGGCCTGCTCGGATGGCTCTACGGCTTCACAGCCGTGTTCTGGCTGGCGGCTGCCTTCGGCATTCTCTCCATCATTTCCGTGCTGATGATCCCAAGCGACTCAATCGAGGACGACGCCGCTCGCGGCCTCGAACGGCGCGGCGATAACGGAGGGCAGGCAAGTGGAGTGCAGGTGTTGGTGGAATCCAAGCCGCTGCTGATCCTCGCCGCGGCGCTGCTCTTCTTCCATCTGGGCAACGCGGCGATGCTCCCGCTCTATGACCTCGCCGTCGTTGCCGGCAAGCACGCCAACCCCGCGAGCTTCGTCGCCCTGACAATCATGATCGCGCAGGGCACAATGATCCTGACCGCGCTGATCGCGATGCGGATGGCGGAGAAGAAGGGCTATTGGCTCGTTCTACTGATATCGTTCATCGCTCTGCCGATCCGCGGCATCATCGCCGCATGGCTGCTCAATAAGTGGGGCGTCTATCCGGTTCAGCTTCTCGACGGCGTCGGCGCCGGATTGCAGAGCGTCGCGGTGCCGGGCTTGGTGGCACGAATTCTGGACGGCACCGGCCGCGTTAATGCTGGCCAGGGCGCCGTCATGACGGTTCAAGGTGTCGGCGCCGCGATCAGCCCTGCGATCGGCGGCTGGATCGCCCAAGAGTTCGGCTATCGCCCGATGTTTCTGATCCTCGGCGGCTTTGCGACCGTCTCTGTCGCCTTGTGGACCGCCTTCTCGCCATCGCTCAAGCCTGCCTGCGCCGGAAAGCCGGAGCGCACGCCGGGCGAGGCGGTCTCGGCCGCGGCCGGGATCGCCTGATGTTCACCGCAAACGCAGCCACTTGTGTCATTGCAGGCCTCGCGACATTCGGCGTGATCGCCCGTCCGTGGAACCTGCCGGAATACATCTGGGCCGTCACGGGTGCCGTACTGCTGGTCGCCCTCGACCTGTTGCCCTGGCGCGAGGCGATCGCCGCCGCAGGCAAAGGTGCCGATGTCTACTTCTTTCTGGTAGGCATGATGCTGCTTGCCGAGGTCGCCCGCAAGGAAGGCCTGTTCGACTGGCTTGCGGTTCAGGCCGTGAAGCGATCGAAACAATCGGCGTCGCGTCTTTTTGCGATCGTCTATGCCGTCGGCACGTTGGTGACAATCTTCCTGTCGAACGATGCTACCGCCGTGGTTCTCACGCCAGCCGTCTACGCAGCCACGCGCGCCGCCAAGGTCGAGCCACTGCCGCACCTATTCGTCTGTGCGTTCATCGCCAATGCCGCGAGCTTTGTCTTACCGATTTCCAACCCCGCGAACCTCGTCGTATTCGGCGGGCGGATGCCATCGCTGCTGGATTGGCTGCATTATTTCGCCCTGCCCTCCGTTGCCTCGATCGTCACCACCTTCGTCCTGCTCCGGATCAGCCAAAGCGACCGGCTAAAGGAGCGAGTGGACAGCAACGACGAAGCGGTGGCCTTGAGCCGCAGCGCGGCGATCATTGCAATTGGCATCGGCATCACAGGGGTCGTTCTCGTCGCCGCATCCGCAGTTGGCCGTGATCTCGGGTTGCCCACGTTCATATGCGGCGCGGTCGTCACCGCGATCGTGCTCCTGATCGCGCGCAAATCACCGGCGTCGATCTTGCGCGACGTTTCCTGGTCGGTTCTCCTCCTCGTGGCAGGATTGTTCATTTTGGTAGAAGGTCTCAATCATTCCGGTGCGCTACCCGCACTCGCCGATTTGCTGAAGGAAGCAAGTGCGGCTTCGCCTCGCGCGACCTTCTGGGGTGCAGGCATCGTCACGGCCATCGCCTCTAACCTGATCAACAACCTGCCAATGGGACTGATTGCGGCCACCACCACACAGGCGGCACAAGTCCAGCATTATATAACCGGCTCCACACTGATAGCCGTTGATCTCGGCCCCAATCTCTCGATCACGGGCTCACTTGCAACGATCCTATGGCTGATTGCGCTACGCCGGGAAGGCGAGGATGTGAGCGCGTTGCGCTTTCTGAAGGTCGGCGCCCTCGTGATGCCGCCGGCCTTACTTCTATCGATCCTGGTGCTTTCGCTGGTCGCACCTTAAACGACCCCATGGCATCGGAGCGGTTCTACCTTCGCGTCCGCGGTCGATCACGCCGTGCGTACTGCATCGAGGTCCATCACCATGCGGCGTGGATTGTCCTCTTACTTTAGCGTCTGGTCCAGGACTGCCGCAAATCCCTGCACCTTGAATGGTTCCTGAAGCAGGCGCGAAACCTTGGCCCCACGCAACGGATGGAGGATCAGGCATCAGCCGCCGGGCCATCCAGGGCGCGCAAGGCATCTCGCGAACAAGGTGATGGACGAGATTTCCAGGCAGTTCCTTGCCGAGACATATGGTCCTATTTCCGGGGGCGACTTCACCCGCCGTCGGCGGCGTTTCCGCAAGTATTGTCTAAGCCGCCGCCTCTGATCGCCGCTCCTGGCCAAGGCGTAGGATTCGAACTTCGCAAGCCGGAAATCAGACGCTCTCGCCTCTCCGAGAGAAGTGACAGAACCTCTTTCCGCTGGAGTTCATAGTAGCGCCAGACTGAAAATTCACGAGACGTACCGAATGGACGGATTCCAGAGCTTCGGAGAGAAACCGGCCTTTCGGAGAACGAAATATCAGTCCCTCCGAATCGGGCGTCCGCAGTTCGAACGAGACTCGCTGCTATTACTGGGCTTATTTGCCCGCGAAGAACACGCAGGCTGGGCAAGCAGACAGAGCACGAGGAACTGGAATCGAACCTCTCCGGGCGGCTTACTCATGTGCTTGCTCTGCCGCGAAGTTTACCAGCATAGTTTCTGGCGCGAATAACGCGCTATGGAAGATCGGACATGCGACCGACCGTTTTGCGCCAAAAAAGGCCGTTCCTACTGGTCGGGTTTTAACGGCTACCAGGTACTTTTCTGCACCTTGGTTTGCCGAAGCTCGCTGTCCATCGACTTAGCCGAACCCGGTCTTGCCCATGCATTACTCGATAATGCTCTCGATACGGATGGGGAGGCTGCGAACGCGTTTGCCGGCCGCGTGGTAAACCGCGTTCGCGATGGCAGCCTGGATACCTGCCGTGCCCAGCATGCCAATTCCCTTGACGCCGCTCGGCAATTGCAGGTCTGCTTCTTCAATCATCGCGATGTCGAACTCCGGCATGTCGGCATGGACCGGGATCAGGTAGTCGGCGAAGCCGTCGCCGACTATGTGGCCTGACACGCGATCCGTCGCCGTTCTCTCATGCAGCGCCATGCCTATGCCGCCGATCAAGCCGCCTACATACTGGCTCTTTGCCAGCAACGGATTGAGGATGCGACCCGCGGCAAAGGCGCCGCATACCCGGCGCACCCTGATCTCGCCGAGTTGGGCATCGACACCGACTTCAACGAATACCGCGCCGTAGCCCATGCTGCTCGTGGCCAATGACTGGTGTTGTGTCGCCGCGCTTTCTCCCTCCGCTTCCAGCCCCTCAGCCGCTCCGCGTGACAGCACATCCGTCAGCAACTCGCCGACATTGCCGGTCCGACTTCGGATCATTCCGTCCTGAAATTCCAAGTCCTCTACCCGTTGGCCGGCGAGCGGCGACCGCTCGTCGGTCACGGCCATGTTCGCCAGCGTCGCGCGGAGTCTGGTCATCGCCAGTTCGACTGCGGGCGCGAGGCTCGCGGTCACCTGGGAGCCTCCGGAAAACGGCCCCTCCGGCAACAACGTATCGCCGAGTTCGACCGTCACCTGCGAAGCGGGAACGCCGAGGGCAGAAGCCGCCATCTGGCCGAGCGCCGTGTAGGTGCCCGAGCCCATATCCTGTGTGCCGCATTGAACGCACAACGATGTGTCCGCCGCCAACTTGACGCGGACCCTGCAGGCCTGACGGATCGCCGGATAAAGCGTGCTCGCCATGCCCCAACCGATCCGCCAATGTCCGTCGGTGGCGACGCCCTGCGCCGGCCTCTGCGACCAGCCGAACCGTTCGGCGCCGACGCGATAGCATTCAAGCAGGCTGTTGCTGCTCCACGGGCGCCCCGCTTCCTGATCATGATCGGCAAAGTTACGCGCGCGCAGTTCAATCGGGTCGATCCCCAGCCGTTTGGCCGCTTCATCGAAGGCGGATTCGAGCGCAAACGTTCCCGGCGCCGTTCCTGGCGCACGCATTGGGACGGGCTGGGGCTCATTGGTGCGGACGAGTCGGTGCGTCGTCGTGACATTGGGGCACCCATACAAAAGGCGCGAATAGACCGCGGTGGAGTCAGAGTAATCGGCGTGGGTTGAGGTTTGCGCGAGCACGTGATGTTCGATGCCCGTGAGACGGCCGTCGGCGCTAAACCCCAGCCTCATATCCTGCACCGTCTCCTGGCGCCGCCCGACCAGGCTGAACAACTGCGCGCGCGTCAATTCCAGCCGCACCGGATGGCCCGTTTTCCGGGAGGCCAGCATCGCCCAGAACATCCATGGCCACCACAGCTGCCCCTTGCAACCGAAGCCGCCGCCGAGGAACCGCGAGATGACGCGGATATCTGATACCGGCATCCGGAAAGCATGCGAGATCATGGCGCGGGTGCTGAAGATGGCCTGGGTCGACGTGTGCACCACGGCCTTGCCGCCCTCCCACCAGCAGACAACGGCGTGCGGCTCCATAGGGTGATGATTGTTGACGGCAGTGTCGTATCGGTGTCGGACGACGAGATCGGCCTCAGCCAGCGCCTTCGATGCGTCGCCACGATGCGTCTCGGCCGGAAAGCGTCCGACCATGGCCGGTGCAAATGACTTGTCGAGTGCCTGCGCCAGCGCCGTCACCGCTGGACGCGCCTCGAGGCCAACCTGGATCGCATGTGCGGCTTCTCTCGCCTCCTGCAGGCTGCTTGCTGCAACCAGCGCGACAGGCTGGCCCGCGAAATGAACGGTGCGTTCGCGGATCAGGGCCGTGGTGGGAGAGGCCTGCAACACCTCAGTATCCGCGTGGGAGACCATCGCCGCGAAGCCGGGAAGATCAATAGCCTGCGTCGCGTCGACCGATAACACATCGCCGCAACTGATCGGCGCCTGCACGAGGGCAGCGTGCAACAGGCCGGCCGCGGGAACTTCTGCCTCATAGACGGCGCTGCCGGTAACCTTTAGCGCTGCCTCGTAGCGCAAGACAGAATGGGTGCTCATGGCTGGCTCCCCAGGGTTTGCAAGGCACGGATGACAGCGTTGCGCAGCAATGCGACCTTGAATCCGTTATCGGCGAGCGGCCGGGCGTGCTCGACGGCCATGTCGCCGGCGGCGGCGATGGTTTGGGCGTCCAATGCGCGGCCGGCCAATGCTGCTTCAGTCCGCTCGAGCCGCCACGGCAATGGCGCTACGCCACCGGCGGCCAATCTCGCTCCGACGATCGCGCCGTTCTCGATCTGCAATGCCGCCGCCACCGACACGATAGCAAATTCAAATGACGCGCGATCCCGAACCTTGAGATAAGTCGAGCAGCCAGCAAAGCGAGTTGCGTTCGGCACGCGAACGCCGGTGATGAGCTCACCCGGTGCCAGGTTTGTTTCATGCTCCGGCGTCTCACCGGGTAGCCTGTAGAGATCGCGCAGCGAGACGCGCCGCTCGCCATCCGACCCGAACACCTCAACCTCGGCGTCTAGTGCCGCCAGCGCAACGGCCAAGTCCGAGGCGTGTGTCGCGACGCATAACGGGCTTGTACCGAACAGAGCTGACTGGCGATGCTGGCCGGAAAGCGCACCACATCCGCTGCCCGGCTTTCGCTTGTTACAGGCAAGCTGTTCGTTGCGAAAATACGGGCAACGCGTTCGCTGCAATAGATTGCCGCCGACCGTCGCCATATTGCGTATCTGCCCGCTGGCGCTGGCCAGGATCGCCTCTGCGATCAACGAATGATATCGCATCACGTCGGGATGGGTCGCCACATCGCTGAGCCGGGCAAGGGCACCCAGCGATAGTTGTCCGTCGATGAATTCCACGTCGCACAACGGCAGGCGCGAGATGTCCACCACCGCCGCGGGCGTCATTGCCCCGGACTTCCACAGCTGAAGCAAGTCGGTTCCGCCTGCCAGGAACGCGGTACCCGGTTTCGACGCCCGAATCCGGGCGTCGTAAACGTCGGCAGCGCGGCTGTATTGAAACGAATGTCCGCTCATAGCCCGGCCACCTCGGCGAGCGCCGCCACGATGTTCGGATAGGCGCCGCATCGGCAGAGGTTGCCGCTCATACCCTCGCGGATCGCCGCGAGATTGGCGGGCTTTTCTTCGAGCAGCGCCAATCCGGACATGATTTGCCCTGGCGTGCAATAGCCGCATTGCAGCGCATCGTGCCGAATAAAAGCGGCTTGCAGCGGGTGCAACTGGTCCGCTGTTCCGACGCCTTCGATCGTGGTGATCGAGCGGCCGTCACAGGAAGCCGCAAGCGCCAGACAGGATTTTATCCGACGGCCCTCCGCCAGCACGGTGCATGCACCGCACGCTCCCATGTCACAGCCTTTCTTGGTGCCGGTCATGCTGAGCTTGTCCCGGAGAACGTCCAGCAGCGTATCGCAGGCTGCAGCCGGGAATTCGTGATCGCGGCCGTTGATCTTGAGCGAAATGCGGATGGACGAACCAGGCGACATGGAGTTCTCCTGAATTGCCTTGCCGGAATGGAAGCTGGTCGTCCCGCCGTGGCAAGTCCGGCTGGAAAGCCCGTGCAGGAGTCGGTTGATGCATCTGCCATTTCTTCATAATCACGGATTGCGCGTCGCGGGAGGACTAGTACTATCCTAGGATTGTGAGTACCTGCATTCAGGAAACAAGGCCATGTCAGACCCCAGTCGAAGCGAGTTCGGTAACTTCCTCCGTTCTCGGCGCGCCAAACTCAACCCCAAATCGGTTGGCCTTCCCGACGGGCGCAGACGTCGCGCTCCAGGCCTTCGGCGCGAGGAAGTCGCCGAACTGGCCGGGATCGGCGTCGATTGGTACATCAGGCTGGAACAGGGGCGGGCAGTCAGTCCGTCGGTCACCACGATTGACGCACTGGCGCGTGCGCTGCGCCTCAGCAAAGTCGAGCATGCGCATCTGCGCGCGCTGGCATCGGGGACCAATCGTCGCGCCTTCACCCGGGAAATCGTTCCCGCGGCCCTTCGGAACCTGGTCGAGTGCCTCAATCAACCGGCTTACATCACGGGCCGACGGTGGGATGTCCTTGCGTGGAACAATGCTGCCGCCGACATCTTTGGCTTCGACCGCCTGGCGCAAGACGATTGCAACATCCTCATCTGCGTATTGCTCTATCCGGGGTCGCGCCGGCTGTTTGGATCAAGCTGGGCCGAGGAGGCCAAGCGAATCGTCGCACAGTTCCGTGCGACTCACGATCTCTGGGCCGGAGATCCAGCATTCGTCGCGTTGCTGAGCCGCCTTCGCGACGGCAGTCCGGAATTTGCGGAATGGTGGGAAGCCCATGATATCCGGGGCGGCGCCGGCGGCGTCAAGCGCTTGCGACATCCCAAGAAGGGTCTGCTGCGTTTCGCCCATGCAAGCTTCCAGGCCAATGACGACCCTGACCTGAAGCTCATCATCTATTCGCCGGCCTGAATGGTATTGCGGCCCGCCAATCCAAGCATCCAGCATAATTTTTCACGACGTCGCGTGTGTGAACGTCCCCCTTTGCGCCAACAAACGGTCGTTCGCGGATCGAGGCGTTATGGAAGAACCAGGCCGGTGGCCGAGCCGCAGCCCCAATGGTCCCTCGCGGATCCACCGCCTGCGGCACGAGACCCGCGAATGTTGTATAGGATCTGGCAAGATAGCTCCGCAGCGGCAAGGTGCTGCAATGCTGGTGCCATCAGATGGAAAGGCCCATGTTGAAGCTCGAACAGCACGAGGCATCGAACGTCACCATCCCAGCGCTTCGCCAGGGCGTTCCGAAACGAATCGTCGTTGAAGCTATCCAGCTGATCTGGCCCTCTTGACGGGCAGGAAAGACAAGGCCGCGGACCGACACCGATAGCCTTGGCGGTCCGCGCGCACCCCGCATGATCCGGAAGGCCCGGTGTCGTATCCCTCACGACACGACACTTAGCGGCAGACCAACCAACCGCCCCTGGCATCTATCTCAACGCCGACGTACCTCGATAGCAAAATAAATCCTCATACCCATGTTCGTGCCACGTTTCGAGCGGATGTTCGTAGCGCGGGTAGAAAAGCAAACCAAAACAAACGAGTCGGAGGAAACTGTCATGACAACGAAGTTGGCAAGTGCCGTCTGTGCTCTCTCGCTCGTCTTCTGCGGCTCGGCCGCAACCGTTGATCGCGCGTCGGCGCAAGCCCCATCGGTCCCCGCGCCACCGCTCGCCGGTCCACCATCGCCTGAACAAGTGCAGCCGTGGGGCGTGCCGCCACCGCCGCCGGGCATCGGGCCGGTCTCCTTGTTCGCGGATGTCCATGATCAACCGCAGGGCAAGTTTCTTGAGGGTGGAGCTTTCGACAAGGCAGGCAACTTCTGGTTCGTCGCAATTGGCAGTGGCTGGGTGTCGTACCTAACTCCCGATGCCAAGCTGGTTCCCGTGTTCAATTGTAACCCGAAAGATGACCTCGGGCCAGCCTGCGAGCCGCAGGGCACGCGCTGGCACGACGGCAAGCTTTACGTCACGACGCGCCACCTCGGCGTGCTGATCTATGATCCGGAGACGAAGAAACTAAGCTCGCTCGTTTCAACGTTTCATAACGAACTCTTCAAGGGTCCGAATGACCTCGACTTCGACGCCGAGGGCAATTTGTATTTCACCGACCCATGGGGAACAGGACCCGGACCCGATGCGGCGGATCGGACTGGCGCCGTCTATCAATATTCCAAGGACAGGATCCTCCGGCGCCTCATCACCACCGGCAGTTTTCCAAACGGCATAGCAGTTTCGCCGGATGACGGCACACTGGCTGTTGCCGATTATGCGAGCAACCGGATGCTCTATTATTCGTTCCTCCAAGGCCCGAATCCCGCCTGCGCCGACTGCGCCAAGGATCCGTCGCACACGACATTCTTCTTTGCCACGGCCGGGAGCTACAATCCCGGCAACGGCGGACCCGACGGCATCCACTATGACGTGCACGGGAATCTCTGGGCGGCGTGCGGCATCGGCGGAGTCATCGAGTATGATCCGCGAGGCTTCATCATCGGCTATGTGCCATTGCCGAATGGTGATTCCTCGGCCACGAACTTTGCCTTTGGCGGCGAGAACAACCAGTACATCTACATGGAAGGCGCCGTCAGCGGAACCATCTACAAGTTCAAGGCGCCCTACCCCGGCCTGATTGGGCCCGATGGCGTGCGGCTGGCAGCGCAACCCTGACTTCGACAGGACGCTGCGGCGATGCGCAAGATCGGCGCGCATCGCCGCTCAGGCAGCTAAAGACGACCGCCGAATTACTTCTTGTCCGGCGCCTAAGCGTCGGCGTTGTTCGGGTCGGGCTTGTTGGTCTCATGATCCCCGATCACGCACCCCGCGGCGGCGCCGGCCATGCCGTGACCGGCGACGCCGCCAACGACCGCGCTCTTGATGCAACGCTTACCATCAGCATTCCCGCCGAAGGCCAGCGACAGCACGGCTACACCCGCGGCTGCAGGAGTCCATTTCATAACGTCTCTGCAATTCCATGTTGGCGCGCACACGCGACTTTCCACAATCCAGGGCCACCGACCTGGGATCGAGATACATGCTGGCGAGAATGAGTTTCCCGTGACGAAGGCGTCGTTGTCGACAAGCTATTGAAGTTGCATCGTTTCAATGGCTTTTAGCCAGTTGGCGCGCGAGGTTTTGAAGCGAATTTCTGTAACGAATGGATGCAACGGCTCCATCGAAAATTGCGACGAGGTGTTGCAACGCAAGGCCACACGGTCGAACGAGTTCGATTTGCCAACACGGTATGGCGGCAATGGGAGGTCATCGCCTCGATGGTCGCGTGCTTGATTGCAAGATCGAGTGGCGTCCGGCAGGCAAAAGGACCACCGGCTTATTGCTGTTCCGAGACCGCGGGACCAGCGGTCGCCGATGGGCTTGGCAAGATGGTCAGTCGCCGGCGAGGGTCTGGGCCTTCTTGAGTTGGGCCTCCGTGATCGGAATCATCTTGATGGCCAACGCCTTGAGCTTGGAGTTATCGCCGAGCAACATGTAGTCGGCATAGAGGGTCAAGGTATTGGAATGGATCTCGCCTTGATCGGCGACAAAGGCCTTATCGAAGTCCGCACCGGACTTGTCCTGGAGGGCCGTGACACGCGCCTGGTGAGTGCGGTCGAGCGCGGTGGCGAGTGTTGCGCCCGACCCGTCGGTCGCGGGCTGAAGTTCCGCTTGCGCCTTCTGGTGATCTTCGACGAGCTGTTGCGCGAAAGCCTTCACCTCGGGATCGCCGGCCCGGCTGATCGCAAGCTCGGATTCCGCGATGGCGAAGAGATTGCCGACCGAGGCTCGGGTCACGAAGTCGATCTCGGCCTTGGCGTCCCTTGCCCGCGCCGGCGCCGCCAACAGCACAAAACCCATCGCGCATATTGAAAACAACCTGGTCACGCTGTGTTTTCCCTGTGCCTGTGGAGCGAGGCGCGCTACGGCGCACCGGTGCTCCGATTCCAGCATGGTGACAAAATCAGGCTCCAATATCTAAGGCGGCGGCACCTTCACCGTCAGTTGGATCGCGGCATAATAAGCCGTCACGTCGGCGATATCGGCATCCTTGAGCGGCTTGGCGATCGTGTTCATGATGTCGTTCTTGCGCTCGCCGCTACGATACGCGCCGAGGGCCGCGATCATATAATCCTGTCCCTGCCCCGCGAGATTGGGCGCACCGGGCAACTTGGAAACGCCGTCCTTGCCATGGCAGCTCTGGCATTGCAGCGTCCTGATCTTCTGGGCACCGGCCTTGATGTCGCCGTCAGCCATTGCCGAGCCGCATGACAGGCCAAGCGCCAAGATCACCAACATCGAGCCTAGACCGACCGGGCTCGGACCGCACGAACGAAACATGCATCACCTCATTGGGAGGCCCTTCGCGCTTACGCACGAAGGGCCTTGGACTTACTTGCCTTGGACTTACTTGCCGTAGGTGATCCTGTAGACCGCGCCGGCGAAATCGTCGGAGACGAGCAGCGAGCCGTCGCGCAACTGGGCGAGAGCAACCGGCCGGCCGTCATATTCGCCGTCGCTGTTCAGCCAGCCCTCAGCAAAGGGCTTCGAGCCTTCCGGCGCCGTGCCGTCCTCCTTGACCTTGGTGATCATCACGCGCGCGCCGACCGGAGTGGTGCGGTTCCAGGAGCCGTGCTGGGCCGAGAAGATCGCGCCCTGATATTCCTTGGGGAACATCTTGCCGGTATAGACCAGCAATCCGAGGTCGGCGGCATGTGCCGTCTCCTCGACAACAGGGAATACGACATCGGCAGGCGGCGTCTGATTCTTGTATTCATTGGTCCGCACGTGACCGCCGCCATACCAGGGGAAGCCAAAATTCTCCCCCATCTTGGTGGCATGATTGATTTCGCCGGGCGGGATGTCGTCACCCATGCCATCCACCTGGTTATCGGTGAACCACAAGGTCTTGTCCTTGGCGAAGTCGAGGCCGACCGAATTACGCAGACCGTGCGCGAAGATCTCCCGCCCGGAGCCGTCCTGGTTCATGCGGATGATGCTGCCAAGCCCGGCCTTGTAGTACATGTCGTACTTGTCGGGCGCGTAAACATTATAGGGCTGCCCGATCGTGATGTAGAGCTTGTTGTCCGGGCCGACCACGCAGGCGCGGGCGGAATGATTGAAGCTCTCCTCCGAGGGAGGAATGAGCTCGCCCTGCTTGACGATCGGGCTGACGGCGACATCAGGAGTCTCATAGAAGAATTCGGCTGCCGGAAACTGCAGCACGCGATTCTGCTCGGCCACATAAAGGAAGCCGTCCTTCGAGAAACAGATGCCATTCGGATTCTTGAACTCGACTGTCGGCGCGAATTCCTTGACCTCCGTTGCATGACCAGACCGGCTGCGGTCGGTCAACGCATAGACCTTGTTCTTGCGGGTGCTGACGAAAGTCACCACGCCCTGCGGGCCGACCGCGATCATGCGCGCATCGGGCACCTGGGCGTAGAGGCTGATATGAAAGTCCGGCGGCAGCTTGATGCGCGACAGGGTCTTCTCGATCTCGGCGGCCTTCTGCGGATCCTGCGGAACAACGGGAATGGTGTTCATCGCGCCGGTGGACTTGAAGTCCTGGAGCTTGTCCATATTGGCGGTATCGCTCGCCGCCGGCGCCGGTTCGGGCGTTTTGGGCGCCTCCGCGTTCTGGGCGCGAGCGAGGGTCGAGGCGGTCAGAACTGTGCACAAGGCAGCAGCGGCTGTGAATGTCGTCTTCATGAATCCTCCCTTCCCGAGAGCTGTTTTCTCTCTCTGGGTCACCCACCATAGCCGCGAACCGGATTTTGATCCATAGCGACGCTCTCATGCATTATGATAACGAAAGCAGCCACGCAGCCGATTGAACGCCTGCCTCCTGAACAACTAAAATTGAAGTTGGTGAAAAGCGCCGGCCTGGCGCACGGTAAGCAGCCAAAAGAGGAGAGTAGCATGTCTTCCGTCATTGAATTCGCGCGACGGTCGAAAGTCGTGGCATTTGCCCGCGCGGCAGTGCTTGCGGCCGCGATCGGCGCGATTGCGCCGACAGCGCACGCCGCAGGCAAGGTCAACGTGCTCTATGCGGGCTCGCTGGTCAATCTGATGGAGCACGGCATCGGACCGGCCTTCGACAAGGCGAGCGGTGACACGTTCCAGGGGTTTGCCGGTGGCTCAAACAAAGTCGCCAACGAGATCAAGGGAAAGCTGCGCCAGGGCGACATCTTCGTCAGCGCCAACCCCAAGGTCAACGACGACCTGATGGGAGAGGCGAACGGCAATTGGGTGAGCTGGTACGTCACCTTCGCCCAGTCGCCGCTGGTGATCGGTTATAGTCCGTCAAGCAAATTCGCGGCCGATTTCAAATCGAAGCCATGGTACGAGGTTCTGGAAGAGCCCGGCATCAGGATCGGTCGGACCGATCCGAAGCTCGATCCCAAGGGGGCGCTGACGGTGAAGCTGATGAGCGCCGCGGAAACCTTCTACAAGAGCTCAGGTCTATCACAGAAGATCATTGGCGCGCCGGACAATCCGGAGCAGGTGCTGCCCGAGGAGACGCTGGTCGGCCGGCTGCAGTCGGGCCAGCTCGACGTCGGGTTCTTCTATTCGACGGAGACTGCCGATGCCAAGATACCGGCGGTCACGCTGCCGCAGGAGATCGCGCCCAAGGCAGTCTACACCGCCACCATTCTGCACAACGCGCCGAATGCAGCCGGCGCCGACCAGTTTCTGGGCTTTTTCCTCGGGCCGGACGGCAGGAAGATCATGCAGGAGCATGGGCTCGACGTGCAAAGACTGTCAGTTGCGGGAGACGCCAGTGGCTTGCCGCAGCACGTCAAAATGCTGCTCGATCAGAGCAAGTGAGAAGCCAGAGCAACACGCCAAGATGACGAATCAACCGATCTCCCAACTGCTCTTGCGTGCGTTCCTTTAGGTGATACGTCGCGCTCCTTCGCTCTTGCCCTGGCTTGGCGGCCTGCTCGCGCTCTATCTGATCGCTCCGCTCGTTGCGGGTCTGCAGCAGATCGGCCTGGCCGATTGGAGCACCGTCGACGGCGCTGCGCTCGCCCGCGCCTGCCTGGTATCGATAGCGAGTGCGACATCGGCGACGCTTCTTGTCGCACTCGGCGGTGTCCCGCTTGCCTATGTGCTGGCGCGGATGCCGGGGCGCGCCATGGGCCTTCTCGGCTTTCTGGTCCAGCTTCCACTCGCCTTGCCGCCGCTGGCGAGCGGCGTACTGCTGCTGTTTCTGGTCGGCTACAGCACGCCGATCGGCCGGCTGACCGGTGGCGCCCTCACCGACACATTTGCCGGCATCGTCCTCGCGGAAGTGTTCGTCGCTGCGCCGTTTCTCATCATCGCCGCGCGTTCCGCGTTCGCCGCCATGGATCCGGGGCTCGAAGGTGTCGCGGCAACACTCGGTCGCGCTCCGCTCTTCGTGTTCATCCGCGTCAGCCTGCCGGTGGCGCGATCTGCCATCCTGTCGGGACTGCTGCTCACGTGGCTGCGCGCTTTCGGCGAATTCGGCGCCACGGTGATGGTCGCCTATCATCCCTATTCCCTGCCGGTCTACACCTACGTTGCCTTCGGCGCGCAAGGGCTGCCGGCCATGCTGCCGGTCTTGATACCAACGCTGCTTCTTGCCGTCGCTGTCATGGCGATGAGCACGCTCGTCACTCGGCGCGTCTGGGAAAAACCGGCGGCGTCACCGGCCGCCTCCCTGGCCGACACCAGTCGGTTTGCGA